>PHBF01000390.1 GCA_002841905.1 Deltaproteobacteria bacterium HGW-Deltaproteobacteria-17 | reverse complement strand
GTTGGGCGAGACCCCCACGATGTCCACGAGGTTGCCCAGGAACACGCGCGCGCCGGCCGGTCCGCCGACGTTGAGCACCTCGGTGGTGAACCCGCCCCCGGGCGTGCCGTGGAGGTACACCGCGAGCCGATCGTCGGGCGCCAGGGGATGAACCGGCGCCGGGCCGTCGAAGCGGGCCAGCGCCACGATGTGGTGCTCCCCGCCCGCGATGTGGTAGCGCCAGAGGCCCGTGAACTCGCAGGGGAGGTCACCGCAGGCCCCCGCCAGCTCGGCCACGGGCGCGGCCAGCTGCTCGGGGCCGAAGTCCGCGGCGTCGTCCTCCTGGTGGCGGTACAGGCGCAGCGCAGGCTCCTGCCCGCCCGTGAACACGAGCCCGTACAGCGTGCCGCGGGGCCCCTCGCCGGCATCCCACTGGGCCCGGACCCCGGCGACCGGCCCCTGCAGGTACTGGATGCGGAAACTGTTCAGGTCCAGCCGGCGCCGGTGGACGTAGACGACCTCGGGGTCGGCGATGCACAGGGTGTAGGCCAGCCCGTGCCAGGCCGTGAGCACCACGTCCTGATCCGGGAACCCCGCCGAGACGCGGCAGATCTGGATGTCGGTGTCCTGCTCCCAGGTCCCCAGCTCCGGGCTCCAGAGATACAGGTACTCCGAGAGCGTGTCGTCCGGGAACACCAGGGGTCGCCCGTGGGCCTGCTCCTTGAGGCGCGCGCCGGACACGTTGTAGCCGGCGCCCCCGCCGAAGGGGTCCGGGCTCCAGGTGTCCCCCCCGTCGTCGGTCCGGTGCAGGTCCAGCCGGGTGAAGCGTGTGACGGGGCTGTCGGCAAAGAACATCACCGCGCGCACGGCCAGCGCCTCGTTTTCCCCGCTGCGGAACAAAGCCCCCTGCCACACGTCCTCCAGCAACGGCGGGTCCTCCACCAGCGGGCGACGGCGCGACGGCTCGGTCAGGTCCCCGTGGGGCGGCAACCCCTCCCAGGCGCCGCCGGGGAAGGTGTCCACCCGCGCGAAGGTGCGGCGATCATCGGGGAAACCGGGGCTCTCGATGTCCATGCGCCCGGCCGTCAGGTCCACGTCATACAACCGGTAGATGTAGGTGCGGCCGAATTGGTCGCCCACCTTGGAGCGTGTGGGGATGAGTTCAAGCCCGCCGTCGCCGACGGCGAACACCCCGTATTCGATCCAATAGGGCGCCTCCGCGTCCGGGACCTTCCACACGCGGTACACCTGGCGCCGGCCCGAGAGCAGGGGCAGGTACGGCTCATAGGGCAGCAGCTCGATCACATGGAGCATGCCCGGGCCGTCCTCGCTGACCCAGATGCCATGATAGTCCGAAGAGGGGTCCGCCCCGGGCGGGCTCCCCTCCCCGCAGGCGGCCGCCAGCAGCAGCCATGAAATCAGGATCCAGACGACCCGTCGTGTGTGCATGATCCACCTCCGGTTGCCGGGCGCCTACGGAACAAGCCAGGCGAGATAGAGATCCACGTTGCCGTTGGTCCCCGCGGCGGTCATCACCCCGGGTCCGAGATCCAGGGAGCCGTTGAAGGCCCCCCCCAGGACCATCCCACCGGACCACAATCCCAGCGCATACCCGCCCTCCGTGGAGGGACCGCCGAAGCGCCGCCCCCAGACCGGGTCGCCCTGGGCGTCCAGTCGGACCAGGAACACGTCGTGCAGGCCGGCGCTGGTCAGAATCGTCGTGCCGAGGGTGGCCTGCCCGGCGAACAAGCCGGTCATGAACACGTGCCCTGCCGCGTCGAGGACCACCGAGAGGATGTTCTCCCACCCGGAGGCGCCCAGGGGCCGGCACCAGAGGAAAGTGCCGTTGCTCTCGAGCCGGGCCACCAGCGCGTCCTGGGAGCCCACGGGGACCGGGGAGGCGGTCCCGCACTCGGCCTGGGCGTTGAAGGCCGCGGCCACGGCCACGCGCCCGTCCGCGGTCACGCTGACCTGCATGGGCACGTCGGCTCCGGCGGACGCGATCCGCTTGAGCCAGAAGGGGGTGTCCAGGAGGGGATCCATGCGCATGATGAAGACGTCGGTGTCCCCCGCGTTGGCCAGGCTCAGGCCGCCGAAGGACAGCGGGCCCCGGTAGGTGCCGACGAAGGTGGGCTGGTCATTGGCGTCCAGCGCGACGTCGGTGGCGGCCTCGTCGGCCGACGTCCCGATGTGCTCGAAGCGCTCGAGGCTCCCGTCGACGCTGGTGGAGAACACGAAGATGTCCGTGCCGCCCGCGCCGGAGAACCCCGCGACGTACCCCTCGAAAAAGATGTTCACGGCCCCGCCCGACACCGCGCCGGCCACGAACGGCTTCCCGCTGGAGGAGACCGCCACAC
>PHBF01000389.1 GCA_002841905.1 Deltaproteobacteria bacterium HGW-Deltaproteobacteria-17 | reverse complement strand
CCTCGAGGTGTGCGTCCGGTGGCTCATAGTTGTCGACCAGGCTCTGCTCCTCGTCGACGGAGAGGACGCCGGTCTCCCGGTTCGGGGAGTCGTCGATCAGGATCGTCTCCATGCTGTCGGAGGCCTGCGAGTCCTGCTCGAGCATGACCCGCGTCTCTTCCTCGAGCTCGGCGATCGCCCGTGTCTTGACCGCCGGGGCGGTCTTGTCAATCCGGCCTGAACGAACCCGCGGCTGGGACCGCTGAAAGAGGTAGGCCGGGATCGAGCGGAGCACCAGGGAGCCGGTGCCTTGACACTGGGAGAAGGCTTCGTGCAGGCTTCGGATCTCCAGATAGATTTCCTTCTGGAAGAGGTTCTTCATCCAGTTGCCCATCGCGTCCTGATCCAGGTCATTGTCCAGCGAGGTGAGCAGCCCTTCAAGTTGGAGGAGCATCGTCGACGCACGCGGATAGCGGTTCTCGATGTTCTTGGAGAGGCACTTCAGGATGACCTTCTCCAGCTCCGGAGGTATCTGGACCAGGCTCGAAAGCGGCGCCGGGGAGGCTGCGGAGATGCTCTTCTGGACGGAGGGCAGATCCTTGCCCTTGAAAGGGTGGACGCCGGCGACCAGCTCATACAGGATGGTGCCCAGGGAAAAGATGTCGGTGCGATGATCGTAATAGCCCTGGGCGATCTGCTCCGGAGAGAGGGCACAGATCGAACGGAAATCCAGGTTGGCAGCATCGGGGCCGTTGAGGCTGACAGGTTCGGTCCCGAAGTCGTACATGTGGACAGTGCCGTCGAAGGCGATCCAGATGTTCTTCAGGCTCAGGTTGCGGTGGACGACGAAGCGCTTGTTTCCGAAGCTGAGCTTGCGGGTGTGGGCGTAGTCCAGCGCGCGGCAGATCTGGATCGCCAGATAGGTCGCGATCTCGGGCTCGACCTTGGTTCGGCTCTCCCGGACCTGCCGCAGCACGGCCAGCAGGCTCCGGCCCCAGGGATGTTCCTCGGTCAGGTACAGGTTCTCCCGGACCTTGCCGGCTTCGAGCACCTTGACGATCGACGGGTGATTGAGCTCGCGGGTGACCTTGGCCTCGTAGACCAGGATCTTGGTGGCACGCAGGTCGTTTCCCAAGGATGGGTGAAGGCGCTTGAGGAGCACGAAGCCGTCGAAGAAACGCTTGGAAAGATCCACGGCCCGGAACATCTCTGCGGTGCGTGTCGCGCCGAGCGGTTCCAGGAGCAGGAATTTTCCGAATTGCGTGGGATGAACCGTTTTCATGCCGCTCCTCAGGGTCAGTTGAATAAACCGCATGGGCCGTGAAAGTAAAGGAAAAAAATGCAATGACCCGAGATAGCCTTGGAAAAGTCGGGGTTTCGGCTACACTGTCCTTGTCATGTTTCACCGCCTGTTCCATTTCCTCCGCCTGGCCTGTTCCTTACTGCTCTGCACCGGGGGGCTGCTGGCCGGTGGCGCCTGCTCCGATTCGCACCGCGAGGTGGAAGGGACCTGCGGCAACGGCATGCTGGAACTGACCGAGGAGTGTGATCAGGACCGCTTCTGGGGGCAATCCTGCGAGGGCTATGGATTCCATGGGGGGTTTCTCAGTTGCAGCGCTTTCTGCACGGTGGACATCTCCACCTGCCATGGCTATCTGCCCACCTGCGGCAACGGCCAGGTCGAGGACCTCGAGCAGTGCGACACCACCGAACTCTCCGGGGTCACCTGCGAGTCCTGGGGATTCGACGGCGGTATCCTGGGCTGCACAGCGGCCTGCACCTTCGACACCTCCGCCTGCACCGGGACCTGCACCAGCTCCTGCATCCTCAATGCCCGTCGCTGCGTGAACGACTGGATTGAGTCTTGCGTGGCCCAGCCCGGCGCCTGCAACACCTGGAGTCCTGAACAGGACTGCAGGGCTTTGGGGCAGTCGTGCGTGCCGCTGACCTTCGGCACCGTGCAGTGTGAAACCTTGTGTTCCGATGCCTGCACCCTCGGCGACAAGAAGTGCAGCGAAGATGGCGGTTCGCTGCTGGTGTGCGAGGCCGCCGGCTCCTCGGATTGCAATCTGTGGGTTCCGCAGGCCTGCGGGGAGGGAAGGATCTGCGTTGCCGCGCGTGAGACAGCCTGCCAGGACCTGTGCGCCGACCCGTGCACGGCCGCCCAGGAAGGGCACGCGCGTTGCAGCCAGGACGGAAGCAGCCTGGAGGAGTGCCGGACCGTGACCGAGGACTGCCGGCGCTGGATCCAGAATGTGCAGTGCAGTGGGGAGTCGGTGTGCCTGCCCTGGTCGCTGACCTGCGAACCTGCGGGCACTCCCGCGGACAGTTGGGAGTAGAGAGCCCGGACCGTCCAGCAGGTCTCCTGCGCCTCACAATCGGCAT
>PHBF01000388.1 GCA_002841905.1 Deltaproteobacteria bacterium HGW-Deltaproteobacteria-17 | reverse complement strand
TCTCGACGGTCTCGACCGGATCGACAAGGTCATCCACATCGACCAGACCCCGATCGGGCGCACCCCCCGGTCCAACCCCGCGACCTACACCAAGGCGTTCGATCAGATCCGCGACCTGTTCGCGCAGCTCCCGGCCTCCCGCGTCGCAGGCTACGGCAGCGGCCGTTTCTCCTTCAACGTGGCCGGCGGCCGCTGCGAAGCCTGCCACGGTGACGGCGTGCGAAGGATCGAGATGCACTTCCTGCCCGATGTCTACGTCACGTGCGAGACCTGCGGCGGGCGCAGGTACAATGACGCCACCCTGCGCGTGAAGTACCGTGGTCTGGATGTCTCCCAGGTCCTGGAACTGTCCGTTGACCGGGCACTGGAGGTCTTCGTGAACCATCCACCCCTGCGCCGGGTCCTGCAGACGCTCTCCGATGTCGGTCTGGGCTACGTCCACCTCGGGCAGCCCGCGCCGACCCTCTCGGGCGGCGAGGCCCAGCGCGTCAAGCTCTCCAGGGAGCTGGCCCGCGAGGACACGGGGCGCACCCTGTACATCCTCGATGAGCCAACCACCGGCCTTCATTTTGACGACATCCGACGGCTGCTGGGGGTGCTGCAGCGCCTCGTCGACGCGGGCAACACCATCGTGGTGGTCGAGCACAACCTTGATGTCATCGGCTGCGCCGACCATGTCATTGATCTGGGGCCCGAGGGGGGAGACGGTGGAGGCTTCCTCGTGGCCCAGGGGACGCCCGAGGAGGTCGCCCGTGTGCAGGCCAGCTTTACTGGCCGGTGCCTTGCGCAGTGGCTCTCCTGAAACAAAAAAGGACTTGCCGATCATCTATTTTGCACTAGTATCTACGTCAACAACCAGCGGAGGTGTGCGATGAGCGGCAGGATCAGGCAATCATATATGCTCATTCTCCTTTTCGGGTTCACTTCCTGGGGGTGCGCCAAAGGCGTCGGGAAGGCTGTCTGCGGTGATGGCACCTGCACGACGCCCACTGAAGATTTGGTGAATTGTCCACAGGATTGCACACCCGCGGCCGAGTGCGGCAACGGTGACTGCGAACCCGGTGAGTCTGCGGACTCGTGCCTGGCTGATTGCGATCCGGTGCTCCTGTGCGGCAACGGTGAGATCGACGCAGGCGAGCACTGCGATGGCTCCAACCTCGATGGGATGACCTGCGCAGGCCTCAGCGCCGGGGATGGCACCCTGCTGTGCAGTCCCACCTGTCGCTTCGACCTGTCCTCCTGCAGCGGGACCTGTGTGGATCAGTGCTCGGGCGAGGTGTACAGCCGCTGCGACGGCAACACCGTGGAGGAATGCCAGCGGGGCGCCAACGGCTGCTATCAGTGGCTCCAGACGGTGGACTGTGCCGCCGCCGAGCAGGTCTGTGACGAGGCCGACGGCAGCCCGGGTTGCGCCGACTCCTGCACCGACACCTGCCTCGCGGGCGCTCACCGCTGCTTCGGCAACCTGAGCCAGGACTGTGCCACCGGCGCCAACGGCTGTCTCCAGTGGAACGACGCCATGGACTGCAGCGCCACCGGCCAGGTCTGTGCCTTCGACGGGACGACGGCCGGATGCGAGGCTCCGTGCGCCGATGCCTGCACCACTGTCGGCGAAGGCATGTGTCTGGCCGACGTTCGGCACGAGTGCGGCACAGGCTCCTCGGGTTGCCTCGAGTGGCAGGAGGATCAGGACTGCGCCGCGATCGGCAGGTATTGCAGCGGTGGGGAGTGTTTGTGCGCTGATGCCTGCGCGGCAGGACAAACACGCTGCAGTGGCAACGTGATCCAGACCTGCACCACCAACACGGACGGTTGCCGGGTCTGGACCGGCGGGACCAACTGCGCCGCGACCTCCCAGATCTGCAACGACGCCTCGGGCACGGCCGTTTGCGCCACCGAGTGCACCAGCGTCTGCTCCTCCGGCCAGACCCAGTGCAGCGGCGCCCTGGTGCAGAACTGCACCCTCCTGGGCACGGGATGCTGGGGCTGAGTCGACGGCGTCAACTGCGCCGCCACGGGCAAGCTCTGCACAGGCGGCGCCTGCGTCTGTGACGATCAGTGCGCCCCCGGCGAACGTTCCTGCATGATGATCCACTATGCCTACGAGTGCGTCCAGGACGGGAACGGATGCTGGGACTGGGGCAACGAGGATTTCTGCATGCTCTCCGGGCAGATCTGCCTGCTGGGCTACTGCATCACGCCTTGAAACGTTCATAACCGTAAATATTGCACGTAACTGATATTCATGTAGCACTTGATGGGAGCGCCGTCAGTGGCCGGGGCTCGTCCTTTTTTCTGGGACAACAGGGCCAGTTGTTGTATGTGGATGAGGTTGAACGAAATGTGGCCCGCCGGGCAGCCCTGACGAGGAGGTTA
>PHBF01000387.1 GCA_002841905.1 Deltaproteobacteria bacterium HGW-Deltaproteobacteria-17 | reverse complement strand
CTCTGCGCCAAGGTCGACGGTTTCTCCCTGCACGCCTTCCGCACCGTGGCGCCCGAGGATCGCGCCGGACTCGAGCAGCTCTGCCGCTACGGCCTGCGCGCGCCCTTTGCCCTGCGACCGTTGCGGTCGCGGACCGCATCTCCATCGCCCCCGACGGCAACGTCCTCTATCAACTTCACCGACCCTGGCCAAAACCGGACTCCACGAGGACCCACCTGACCTTCGAGCCCGTGGCCTTCCTGAGACGCCAGTTCCTCTGGCGCTGCCTCTCCGCGCTGGTGCCGTCCCCCTACCAGAACCTCATCCGCTACCACGGCGTCTTCGCCAAGTGACCCGGCTTCAGGTCACCAAGATCCCGCCTGCGTCCGTTCCTGCCGCCCCCGCCGGGGTCACCGGGGTCGGGGTCGGTGCCCGAAACTCCGCAGGCCGAAAGTACACCAGCCCCACCGCCAGCGCTGGCGCAGCCTCCGAAGCGCCACCGGTATTCCTGGGCCCACCAACTCAAGCGTTCGCTCCACGTCGACGCCCTCGTCTGCCCAGAATGCGCCCGTGGGCCGCCCACCCTTCTGCGTGTGCTCGCCTTCCTCTCCGACCCCGCTGTCGTCACCAAAATCCTCGATCACCTCCGCCTGCCCAGCAGCGCGTCCCCGCTGGCACCTGCCCGCATGCCCGAAGACGTGTTCCCTCTCCTGGACACCGAGTTCGCAGGCGACGAGTTCGAGGACCCTGTCCGCCACCAGAGAAAACCCCCACTTTTGCGCAATCCCTGTTCCTTGACACCCGTCTGACCCTCGGGGATAGTACCCTCCGGAGGCCAAAACGTGCATGAAAGTTCCTATTCCCAGGAGCCATACCACGGCCATCGACTCGGTCCCCGTGGACATCACCTACTGCGACCCCCGCTGACGGTTGATCAAGTTCGATGATCCCCCATCACTGTTCGCGGGGAGATGGTCTCATATCGAACCTGTTCGACTGTCAGTTGATCGGATTGAGGATCTGCATGTTCAGGCCGCCGGGATAGGCGTAGGAGTCGTACGCGTCATAACCGACGATGACGATGCCGAAGGGCTCGGTGCCGGTGAAGGCGTGGACGCCGTCGGGGACCGAGATGCGCCCCACCTCCCACTGCACCGGGTTCACGCCGTCGTTGATGGGGATGAACGAGCCCGCGGCCACGGCCGTGCCGTCCATGGACACGGTGGCGCCGGCGGGCTTGATCAGGATCGCGTAGTCATAGATCCAGTTCACCGGCACCAACACGATGTAGTTGTCCAGATACTGGGCCACGGGCACCATCTGCGTCATGGCCGGGTCGCCCGCCTGGGCCGTGGCGGCGTTGGTGGACGCGGAGGTCGTCAGGTACTCCATGACCAGGATCGGGCGGTCGGCCGTGATGATGAAGTCGCCGGGGTTGGCCATGGTGCCCGAGACCGACAACTGCAGGGCCTGGCCGGCGTTGAGGATCTGCGGGGACGCCGGGAGCCCGGTCACGGCGGGGTTGGCGATGAAACTGATCGAGGTGTTGTTCTGCGAGGCCAGGATGTGCCACACGGTGGCCTCGGGCGTTCCCGAGGAGCGCACCGGCATGCGGGCCGCCACGTACACGTTGCCCCAGCTCTGCAGGCCGATGAGCTGCTCCTCGAGGTGATCGCAGCAGCAGGTCTGGGTGGGCACGTTGGCGCACCAGTGGGTGGAGAACACGGCCAGCGGCTTGTCCGACGAGATGTAGGTGCCGTTGAAACCGGCGTCCGAGGGCGACTCGATCTGCAGGAAGTCGCCCTCGTTGAGCACGGGGGCGTTCCAGGGCACGCCCGCGGCCAGGGCCGGGATGGTGCCGCCGGCGGTGGTCGCGATCGTGGAGGTGACGGTGAGGTTGGTGTTGTCCTGCACCGCGACGATGTTCATCTGGGGATTGCCATACCCCAGCCCCCAGCCGACCACGTAGTAGAAGCGGTCCAGCGAGCTCGTGGGCAGCAGCAGCGAGGCGTCGGACGTGTACGAGTTCACGCCGTCGACGGGCTGGAACTGGTAGGCGATGACCGGCAGGTCCGAGACGATCTTGTACGCGCCGCCGGGATAGGCGTTGGTGTAGTTCACGTGCCGGTCCGGCAGGTTGAACTGGGCCAGCGTGCCCGGGGCCACCGAGCGGGAGTCCACGGTCTGCCAGACCCCGCCGTTCTTGGCCAGGATCTGCACGTTGGCCGCGATCGATGCATGGGTGTTGGAGATGCCCACCGCGTACTGCAGGGTGTCATAGTTCTCCACGGGGTCGTTGTTGGCGTCGACGGCGAAGTAGACGCAGCCCACCGAGGAGCGCGTCAGTTCCGCCATCTGGCACGGCGTCAGGCAGTCGTTGTCCACCACCCCGTTGCAGTTGTTGTCGAT
>PHBF01000386.1 GCA_002841905.1 Deltaproteobacteria bacterium HGW-Deltaproteobacteria-17 | reverse complement strand
TTCGTCATGCAGTTATTTGGCCGGGCCCTGGAACGCGCACTCCCACACCAGATCGAAGTCGTGCAGGATCGGCGTGACGTCGCGGTTCTCCGTGGTCAGCAGGAAGGTCACGCGGATGTACCAGGCGGGGTTGGGCGCCACGGGGCCTGGCACGTCGGAGAGGACGGCCGGGGAGGTCTCCCAGGGGCCGTAGATCTCGGCGTAGCGGATGGATGCCGCGTCGTTGGAGGTCTGCACGAACGCCGAGATGCTGGTCCCCGGCGGGGTGGTGCCGTTCCAGCGGACCTCGTACCAGGTCGGCGGCAGCTCGCTGTCGGGGCACGAGGTGAACGTGTACGAGAACGTGCCCTGGGGCCGCGTGAAGTTGCGCAGGCCGTAGCCGGTGAAGTCGGAGTAGGTGTACGGGTTGGTGCCCACGGGGACGGTGGTGATGTTGCCCGTGGCGTTGCCCGCGGCGTCGAGCTCGATGCGGTTGGCCGTGGAGGTGTCGTGGCTGACGCCCCAGACATGCCCGTCGAAGTCGATGCCCGAGCCGCGCATGTTGCCGCCGAACGAGGTCGGGTTCATCTGCGTGGCGACCGAGGCGTCGTGGACGCCATCGGCGATGCTCTGCGGGATGCGGGCGATGAAGCCGTTGTTGTTGGCGACCCAGATGAACCCGCGCAGGTCCGCCGAGATGCCGCCGGTGTAGGCGCCGTACTCGATCATCGTCCAGGTGCCGGCGCCCAGCTCGGTGAAGTAGGCGGGATCGGAGCGGTCCAGGCGGTGGGGACGATAGCGATAGACGCGGTTGGAGTTCCAGCCGCCGTACCAGATGTTGTTCTCGCTGTCGGTGGTGATGCCGTACATCGCGTGGGTGCCGCCGAAGGCCTCGGAAGTCGCGATGGTGCGCCCCACCGGGTGCGCGGGGTTGACCGTGTCGATGTAGGTCGTCAGACCCCAGGAACTGACCCACAGGACACCGTCGCCGTCGACGGTGCAGCCGTAGCAGTTGACGTTGGACGGGATCAGCGTGAAGCCCATGAACTCGCCGGTCATGCCGTTGATCTGGTAGAACACGTTCTGGGTGCCCGACTGCGGGTTGCTGCCGTGGATCTGGTAGGTGGCCACCCACACGTTGGACGCGCCCACGTCGGAGGAGCCCTTGTCCAGGCACACGCAGCGGCCCAGCTGGTTGTTCATGCCGTAGTTGGTCGTCAGCATCACGCACTCGTCGTCGAGGCCGTAGAACTCGGGCTCGGACAGGCCGTTGGTGCACAGGGTGGAGAGGTTGTCGGGGGAGCCGTTGGCGTCGCAGTCCGTGGTGATGATGCCGTTGCCGTCGCGGTCGGCCGAGGTCTGGATGACGCCGTCGCCGTTGCGGTCGATGCAGTTGCCGAGGTTGTTGGAGATCTTGGTCGTGGACGCCTGCCCGCCGAAGGCGCGGTTGGCCACCCACACGTCGAAGTTGAAGTCCACGGCCGTGCGCGACGGGCTGTTGGAGATCAACTGGACGGCCGTGCCGTAGGTGTCGAGGCAGGAGCCGCTCTGGTAGTACGCCAGCGGACGCGAGAAGCAGGTGACGGAGAAGTAGCGGGCGACCTCGCGCATGGTGCGGGTGTCGACCTTGGAGACCGTGCCCACGCTCAGATCGTTGGTGTTGGCGATCCACAGATAGTAGAAACTGTCGCTGGACTGGGTGATGACGATGTCGCCGTTGGGGTCACGGCCGACGCCCTCGGTGTTGACATTGGGATCCTCGCCGTCGAGGGGCAGCGGATCGGTGCCGAATTCGACCGTCCCGCACAGGGTGGAGCAGTTGCCGCAGGCGTTGAGCACGCCCTCGTCCGTCTGGTCGTTGCAGTTGTCGTCGACGTTGTTGCACACCTCGGGGCGGCCGGGGTGCACGTTGGGATTGTCGTCGTTGCAGTCGGGGCCGGCCGGGCACCCGGGGCCGTACCCGTCGCCGTCGTTGTCCGTGCCGCCCTCGCAGACGGGCACGGGGACGTCGGTGTCGACGTCTCCCTGGACGTCGGGCTGTGGCTTCTTGTATACGCCGGCCTCGCCACTACAAGCTACAAACAAGTAAACAAGGCACAGGGCCGCGGACAGATGAAATAGACGCTTCATGGCAACCTCCCGACAAAGAACACTGGTAGTGTACCCGGAAGCCCCCTGCAGTTCAAGGCGGGATGCCGATTTTCTGGAACTTGTTAACGACCGCGCGTGCGTTTGGCGCGTGATATTTTTACATTGTCTCTTCGACGGGCGGTCACGACCTTCCAAACCCGGTTGATCGACGGGCTCCCGCTGGTGGGGTGATTCTTCACCCAGCGGGCCGCGGCGTGCTGGCTCTCGACGAGCACGGTGCGGTGCGGACGGGAGGCCTTCTCGCCGGTGCCGTAGGTCGAGACGTGAAAATGGT
>PHBF01000385.1 GCA_002841905.1 Deltaproteobacteria bacterium HGW-Deltaproteobacteria-17 | reverse complement strand
ACCTTCTGTCTTTTCTTCATCCTCTCGGCGGTGCCTGCCAAGGCCGCCGATCCCCGCTTCGAGTGGCGCTCCTTCGAGACGGATCACTTCGTCGTCACCTTTCCCCGGGGCTATGAAGCATGGGCCGGCCGCGTGGGGGTGCTCGCCGAGAAGGCCCATGATCTGCTGACCCTGCACATGGGCTGGACCCCCGACTCCAGGACACACCTCGTCATCACGGACTACACTGACATGGCCAACGGCTGGGCGACGGCCTATTTCCGCAAGACCATCACCATCTTCGCCGTGTCTCCCGACGACGTGTCGGAGTTGTCCGACTTCGACGACTGGCTCTGGGGCCTGATCCTGCACGAGTATACACATATATTGCACATGGATACCATGAGCGGCCTCCCCCGATTGGTCAACCGGATCTTCGGGCAGGTGTGGGTCCCCAACAGCGTGCAGCCCTCCTGGGTGCTCGAGGGCGCCGCGATCTACAGCGAGACGCGCTTCTCCACCGCCGGCCGCAACCGCGCCACGTACTACGACATGATCCTGCGCACCTCCGTGCTCTCGGACCGTCTGCAGCGGCTCGACGAAATCTCGTCGGCGCCCATCCCGTATCCCCACGGTTCCATTCCGTATCTCTACGGTTCCCGCTTCCTGTGGTACCTGGCCAACCGCTATGGCGAGGACAACCTGCGCTTCATGTCGGCGGACTACGGAAACCGATGGTTCCCGTTCGGCGTGCATCAGAGCGCCAGGATGTCCTTCGGCCGGGATCTGGACGAACTCTATGCCGAGTTCGTCGCGGACCAGAAGAAGCAGGCCCTGGGCGTGCGCGACCGGGTGCGCGCCCGCGGTGTGCGCGAGGGGCTGCCGCTGGTTTCCCAGGCGGAGTCGACGTTCTATCCGGTCTTTCATCCCACCCGGCCCCGCGAGCTCCTGTATGTCGGACACGACGGGCATCATCCGAACGCGCTGCATCACCTGATCCTGGACGGGCAGGGGCGGGCGCGCTCCGATCGCGTGTGGGAATCCAACGTGTTCGAGGCGGGGCCCCCCGCCTGGGACGGGGATCGGGCGTGGCTCCACCAGGTCGAGTACGCCCAACGGGTCCATCTGCGGAACGACCTGTTCCGGGCCGGTCCCGAGGGGGCGACCCGCCTCACGGAGAATGCGCGGCTGGCGTTCCCCTCCATTGCCGGTGGACGTCGGGTGGCCGTGCGGCTCACCGGTGACGGCCATGAGCTGGTCGCCCTCGACGCCCTCGGTCGGGTGAACCGCGTGCTGCTGCCGGCCCAGTCACGCCGACGAATCTACGGTCCCCGGCTCTCCCCAGACGGGCGCCGGATCGCCTTCTCCATGACCCACGAGGGCCAGCGGGACCTGTGGATCCTGGAGTCCGGCAGCGAGTGGCCCGTGCGGATCACCGATGACCCGGCGATGGACGTCAACCCGGCGTGGACCGCCGACGGACGCTTCGTGGTGTTCTCCAGCGACCGCGACGGAATCTACAACATCTACGCCTGGGAGGCCGCCACCGGCCGCATCGCCCGCGTCACCAACGTGCTCGGTGGCGCGTTCGCCCCCACGGTGAGCGCCGACGGAGAGCTGCTGGTCTACGCGGGCTACACGGCCAGGGGCTTCAACCTGTTCATCATGCCCTTCGTGCCCGGCGACTTCCTGCCGGCAGCGCCTTCGCTCCCGGTGCGTCCGGACTCCCCCCACCGGGAGACGGCGTATCCCCTGCTGCATGACGTGCACCCGTACCGTCCATGGAGACATCTGGCGCCCCTGGCGTGGTTCGCCGACTACGGCTTCACCACGGCCGATCGCTTCTCCCTGTCCATGATGGGCTTCGACCCCGTGGAGCTGCACGCCTGGTCCGGCGGCGCCTCATGGAATCCGGTCAGCCGTGAGTACGATGCGTCACTGTATTACACCTACAACGGGTTCTGGTGGCCCCTGGACCTGGCGCTCACGCTGGGGGACCAGACCCGCTCCAACGCCATCTTCAACCGCGAATGGTACGAATACGACTACGACTGGTACAAGCTCGAGGCCACGGTCTCGATCCCGGTCTGGCAGCGCGTCAAGCGGTACGCCTCGACCTTCTTCACCTTGTCCTGGAACGAGGGACTCGTCCCCGACCGGTGGCCCGCGACGCGGCCGGACTACCCGCTGCCGTCGATCCCGGAGTCCTACTCGCGGCTTGCGGCCAAGGCCGGCGCCTGGTACCAGCGCACGGAGAGCTCCACCTACGCCCTCGAATGGGAGACCGGCGAGTACCTCTCGGTCTCCGTGGAGCCGGCCTGGCGCTCCGACACCGCGGGTCTGCGCTGGCTGGGTTCTTTGGACGGCACCCTGCGACGCAAGCTGCCCCTGGGGCAGCACACGGTCTTCTCGGCCCGGCTGCGGTTGGGC
>PHBF01000384.1 GCA_002841905.1 Deltaproteobacteria bacterium HGW-Deltaproteobacteria-17 | reverse complement strand
ACGGAGGTGAAGCCCGGCAGGGCCCCCCCGGTGGTGCCCGTGACGTAGATGTTTCCCGCCGCGTCCAGGGCCACGGAGTTGGCCTCGTCGGCCCCGGTCGTGCCCATCAAATGGGTCCACAGCCGGGCGCCGGTGGCAGGATTGACCCTGGTGACGAAGCCGTCGCTCAGCCCCAGCGCAGCCTCGCCGTCGAGCCCGCCCGAGGTGGCGCCGACGAGGATCAACTGATGATCCGCGGTCATGGCCGCGTCCAGGGCGCGATCCTCTCCCGGGGTGCCGTTCTGGCTCAGCACGTTGCAGTTGGCCGTCTCGTACTGGCAGGTGCTCTTGCAGGTCAGCGTGCCCGCGGGCAGGCCCAGCGAGGCGCACGTGTTGGTGCCCAGCTGGGACTGGTCGCAGGCCTCCTGCCGGTCGCTCTGCAGGATGCCGTCACCGCAGCGCTCGCATCCCGAGATGTCGAACGTGCAGGCCTCCGTGCACGCCAGCGACCCGCCGTAGTGCCCGAGGGTGTTGCAGGTGATGTTGTCCGGGATCGCGCCGTCGCAGTCCTCGTTGTCGGTGTCGAGTGTCCCGTCGCCGCAGCGACCGGAGGCCGCGCAGTCGGTCTCGTCGAAGGTGCAGGTCGCGGTGCAGGCGAGGACGCCGCCGTGATAGCCGAGCTGCTGGCAGGTCGCGCCCGCCAGCACGGAGCCGTCGCACTGCTCGTCGGCCGAGCCCTGCACGATGTTGTCCCCGCAGCGGCCGACGCAGCCGCTGGTGTTGAACTGGCACTGCGCGTCGCAGGCCAGGGTGCCGCCGTAGAAGCCCAGGTCGGTGCAGACCGCATCACCGAGGTTCTCCCCGTCGCAGACCTCCTGCCCGTTTTTCGCGCCGTCGCCGCAGATGGCCGTGCCTGTGGAGTTCTGGGCGCAGCCGCCGAAAACAATGATGTAAAAAAGAAGCAGGGTAACAATGCTTTCCTGACGCATGACCGACCTCCGTCGTCGTCCACCGGACTCTTCCGCCTCGTCACGACAACAATTCGTAAAAATAGCATGAATCATTCGTTAGGGAAGCAATTTTTCCCCAGGTCAGGGTCGGGGGTTCCGGATACCGACAAACCGTCTCCGATGGATATGAGGAAATAGTTTTGTTGCATCCATGAGCGGCTTTGAGTATTTTGCCGGTGTGGAGGTTCCAACGATTATGAATCACGAGGATATTTCACCTACGCCCGATCTGCCCGAAAAGGATGGCGTCGCCGCCGAAACCGTGCCTGTGGAGGCGCCTGGTGCCGATACGGCACCGGTTGCCGGGATGATGGAAGAGGATTTCACCGGAGTGGTGGCCGGGGCGGACATACCGGTCGAGATCGTCGCGGAGGAGGTTGCCTCCGGCGGGGGCGAGGCGTCAGACGTTTCCCAGGAGGACATGACCGACGAGCCCACCCAGACCAACGGCAATGTCTTTGACGCGCTGGGCGCCCGCGTGACGGAGCTGGAGCACTCCCTGGCCGAGGAGAAGTCCCACAGGCTGCGCGTGCTGGCGGACCTGGACAACTGGCGAAAGCGCTCGGCCCGGGATCTGGCCAACGCCGTGGCCAAGGCGCAGTCCGACGTGGTGATCGAGTTCCTCCCGGTGCTCGACAACCTCGAGCTGGCCCTCGAGCACGCGCGTGAAAACGCCGGCATCGAAGGGATGCGCGAGGGCGTGGCGATGGTGCTCAAGCAGTTCAGATCCACGCTGACCAAGTTCGGCATCCAGGAGATCGACGCCTCGGGCCAGGCCTTTGATCCGGCCTTCCATGAAGCGATGGCGCAGAATCCCAGTGACGAGGTGCCCACCGGCATGATCGTCAAGCAGTGGCAGAAGGGCTTCATGCTCGGCGATCGGTTGATCCGGCCGTGCCGTGTGGTGGTCTCCTCGGGGCCCGGCCCTTCATCAGAGAAAACGCCGGTGGTCACTTCGGAGGAATAACGGGGGAAGCTCGAAACGATGGGAAAACTCATTGGCATTGATTTGGGTACAACAAATTCCTGTGTCGCGGTGATGCAGCAGGATCAGCCCGTGGTCATTCCCAATTCCGA
This sequence comes from Deltaproteobacteria bacterium HGW-Deltaproteobacteria-17, assembly GCA_002841905.1. Taxonomy (GTDB): domain Bacteria; phylum Myxococcota_A; class Polyangia; order HGW-17; family HGW-17; genus HGW-17. Next base: position 369 of record PHBF01000384.1, on the reverse strand, counting down.
GGGAAGCCGCACTACGCCTTCCATGGTCAGTTTCACCGGCTCCGAGACGTTGATCGGGCAGCTGGCCAAGCGCGCGCACATCGCAAACGCCCAGAACACCGTCTATGCGGTCAAGCGCCTGATGGGCCGGAAATACAGTGATCCCGACGTGCTGAAGATGAAATCGCACAGCGCCTTCTCGATCATCGAGTCGGAGAACGGTGATGCCTGGGTTGAGGTGCATGGCAAAAAAATGAGCGCGGTGGAGGTGTCCTCGCTGATCCTGCGCAAGATGAAGCAGGTGGCCGAGGAATACCTCGGCGAGGAGGTGACCGACGCGGTCATCACCGTTCCTGCCTATTTCGATGATGCCCAGCGGCAGGCCACCCG
>PHBF01000383.1 GCA_002841905.1 Deltaproteobacteria bacterium HGW-Deltaproteobacteria-17 | reverse complement strand
AGGATGGGTCAACCCAAGGAGACCCGCCCCGATCGCCGGGACACGTCCGTCGGGTCCGGTCTTCACGCGCCTGGGCAGACCCCCGTCGCGGATCTCCATGTCCAGTCCGGCCACCGGACGCCGGTTCGCCGCGTCCACGAGGATGAACCCTTCGGCGGCACGCTGGATGTCGCACCGGCCTTTCACGGTGAACTCCCACCCCTCGGCGCCATGCAGGAATTGCCAGATCAGGAAAAAGCACCACATCGCCTGGAAGGATATCATGCCGGCGACCGGGGCGCGAGCCTCGAGAGACGGCGCAGCGACAGTCCGTTAATCAACGCATGGGTCAGCATCGCCGGCCACAGCGCCCCCGCGTGCAGCGTGAGGGCGCCCAACAGCCAGCCCATGCCGATGGTCCACAGGGTCCACGGCCAAAGGCTGCTGCGGCCCGGCCAGTGCAGGAGGCCGAAGACCAGCCCCTGCAGCCACAGCCCGACAAACGGCATCAGCAGGCCGCGGAAGACCCACTCCTCGGCCACCCCCGAGGCCAGTGCCAGGGGCCACGGACCAAGCCCCATCAGGGGGCGCACCATCTCTGCCAGTTCAAGCTCGAGGTCACGAAGGGGCCCCAGCATGGCGCCGACCACGTTGATCCCGAAGATCCCGACCCCCAGCATCACCGCGATCAGCCCGGCGTGGGCGGGACCGCCCAGGACCGGAATCAGCGGCGCACCCCAGAACTGCTGGTTGAGCGCCGTGACGACCCCTGCGGCCACGATGAAGATGGAGTAGGTGAACAGGACCGCGAGGGCCCCCCAGACAGGGGCCTTCATGTCCTCGACTTGCTTCGCCCCGGATCGAACAGCGGCCCCAGATCCAGCGCCTTGCCAGCCTTGGGAGGAGTTTCGTCGGACGAAGCCGACTGGTCCGACTGGTCTGACACGTCCGACTGGTCTGACACGTCCGACTGGTCTGACACGTCCGACTTGCCCACCTCACGGATCATCAGCAACGGGCCAGTGGCCCTCTTGCCAGGAGAGTTGGTCTCAAACAGATCCCGCACGTCGGTCATCTCCTCGGTGGAGGTGGCCAGACTCACGCTGTCGCCGACCTGCATGAATGCCTCGGACAACTCCTGCCAGATCAGGGTGGAGCCGCCCACCTCGCCGTGGATCGGCTGGGCGAACGCACGCGCCACGCGGGAGACCGTGATCTTCTTGGCGTCCTCGATGACCAGTCCATACTGCCCGTCGATGGCGAACAGCAGGCCTTCTTCGGTCAAACGTGCACAGATGCGCTCGACCATGGCCGGTGTCTCTCCCAGCGCCAATGACAGCGACTGGGCGTCGTGCAACTCCCGGTGATGAAACATGAAGTCGAGCACCGACCAGGCACGCCACGCCATCGGCTCTCCAGGAAACACGGCCCAGCGGCTCTCCGTGATGCGCCGCGCCTCCAGATAGGAGAACCGCTGCACCACATAGGAGATGGCCGCCCCGAGCAGCAGGATGAGCCATATGTAGTAAATCCAGATCAGCACCAGGAAGAGCACGCCGATCTCGCCGTAGATGCCGAAGTACTTGCTCGTGAAGTAGCGCGAGACCAGCTCCCTGGCGATCTGGAACAGCGCGAACGAGATCAGCGCCCCGACCAGCGAGGGAAAGGCCTTGACGAACGGCGTCGGCACGAGCTTGTTGATCAGGAAGAAGAAGAAGATCAACAGGAGATGGCCCAGCCACGGGCTGGACAGCACGGGAAAGTCCGTTCGACGCAGGAACACCAGGAGGGTCATCAGGGGCAGCAGGCTCGCCAGGGTCCAGTAGGTGGAAAACTGGTGGAAGAACGGGCGCTTCTCCCGGGTGCCCCAGATGGCGTTGAGCGCGCTCTCGACGGAGACGAAGACCCAGACGCTGATCACCAGGGTGAAGACCGCGCCGACGGTCCCGAGATACTCGCCGCGGATGCGCGAGGCCATCTTGCGGATCATGGAGATCGCCTCGACGCCGAAGGAGGGGAACAACTGACGTCCCACGTAGTTGGCCAGGGCGGACACGTGCTCGCTCTGTCCCAGGGCGTCGATGAACCACAGGCTCAGCGCCGCCAGGGGTACCAGGGAGAAGAGACTCTCGAAGGCCAGCGAACTGGCCATGCGGAAACAGTCACGCTGATCCCACAAACGCACGACGTGGACCAGGAAGCGGTAGGTGGCCACGGCCCAACGGATGAGCGGATGGAACTGGTAGAGCGGACGCCCCAGGTGGCGCCGGATGCGGGAGAGCGGAATCATCCTCGCTCACCGCCCCTTCTTCGGGGGCTCATCGGCCTCTTCCTCCTGGACGAGGGCCAGCCGGTAGAGATTGTAGAAGCCGGAGACCACACCCAGGGTCAGACCAGCGATCATCAGCCAGGGCCCGGTGTCGAAGCGTCGATCCAGGTACAACCCGCCCCATACGCCAAGA
>PHBF01000382.1 GCA_002841905.1 Deltaproteobacteria bacterium HGW-Deltaproteobacteria-17 | reverse complement strand
GTGTCGCCCTCGGCCCGGGCGGTTCGGGCCTCATCCGGCCCGAGGCCATTCTCTCGGCCAGCCCGCTCCTCATCGCCTGTCTCGGCTGGGTGGGGCTGATGATCGGCTTTCAGGGACGATGGGAACTGCTCCAGCGACTCCCTCGTGGGATTCTGACGATCGTCGCCGCCGACGCCGCGGCCACGGTGTGCGTGATCGGCACGATCGCTGTTTTCACGCTCATGCTCTGGACGGGGTGGAGCCAGCCCTGGCCTCGGCTGATCGTTCCGACGGCGCTCCTGGTCTCGGCCTCTCTGGGCTGGGCGATGGAGACGCGATCGTTCACTGGCGCAAAGGCTCCCGCGGCACGGCCCGTGGCGCTGGCGATCCGCCTCACGGGCGGGCTCTCCGCCATCGGCGCCATCGTGATACTCGGGATCGCGGTCAGCTTTGTGGGCCGCGGCTCTCATCCGATCTTGTTATCCGGCTCGGAGGCCGCGGGCACGCCCGGCGCCTGGACTGAGGTGGTTTTCACACGCTGGGCGGGTGTTGGAAACCTTCTCCTTGTCGCAGCGCTGGCGGCGCTGACGGCGTTGATCGGGCGCTTCGCCATCGGCGCCGCGGCGTCCGCGTCCGGCGCCCAGGGTTCTGGAGGAGATCAACTCGCGGTCTTTCTCGGGCTCGTCACGCTGGCCGCGGGCTTGGCCGCCCAGCTTGGGGCTTCGCCGCTGCTGTCGGCGATGGTCACGGGTCTGGTCATCGCCAACATTTCGACGCCTCATCTTCTGGGGTTTGAGCGGTTCATCATCAAGGCGGAGCACATTCTCGCCGTGCTGATCTTTCTGCTGGCGGGCCTGCTGCTCAATCCGCGCATCTCCTGGGCGGAAGTCTTCATCGCCGGCGCCGTCGCGCTGGCCCGGGCGGCGTACAAGCCGTGGCTCTTCGCCGGGGGTTTCGCGCGGCTTCACGCGGCGGGTGAACACGGGGCGGCATCGGCGCCGGGGGGCTCGGCCGGGATTCTCCGCTTCGGGTGCAACCGCCAGAGCCCGGTCGCCGCGCCGTTGGCGCTGAGCGTGGTGCTGCTCGATCCCTCGGAGTTCCACCGATCGCTTCTGACGATCGTGGTATTGATCGGCCTCTTTTCGGCGCTGCTGGCGATCACCTTCTCAGCGTGGCGCCGTCGGATGTCCGCTCGCCCCGGCGCATCGGTAGTGGAGGGCGCGTCGTGAGGCGGCCCCTGATCCGGTACGGCGTGGCGCTGGCGGCGCTGGTCGTCTTCGTGTGGGCGGCGCGGTACGCGATGATTCCAGCGCCGGGCGCTGATCGTTCGCCCCTCGTGAGCGGTTCCGCGGAGGGCCGCTTCACGCTCCCGGCGCCGGGGCTGATGGGCGCGGGCGCCAGCCTTGGGTTGCTGCTTTTGGGAGGCTGGCTGGCGGGGCGCGTCGCGGCCTGTCTGGGGCTGGCCAAGGTCACGGGCTACCTCATCCTCGGCCTGGTGATCGGGCCCCATGCGCTCGGCCTCGTGGCGCAGGATCAGATCGGCTACCTCACGCTCATCAACGATCTGGCCGTCTCGCTCATCGCCCTCACCGCGGGCGCCGAAATCCGAGCCGAGTTCCTCCGCCAATCCTGGCGTCAGGTTCTCCTCACCGCCCTCGGCGTGGTCTCGCTCGTCGCCCTCGCCTCCTTCCTTCTCATGCTCTTCGCACTCCCCGCCATGGGCGTCACTCCGGCGCGCCTCTTCCCACCAGGTCTCCTTACCGTCGCCCTCGCCGCCGTCGTCGCCACCATCGCAACCTCGAACTCACCGGCCATCGTCATCGCCCTCATCGCCGAACTCCGCGCCAGCGGCCCGATGACCCGGCTCGCCCTCTCCGTCACCGTCTGCAAGGACATGCTCCTCGTCGTTCTCTTCTCGATTGTCCTCACCCTCGCGGCCGCCGCCATTGACCGGAGCGCCGCCGCGGATCAGGAAGCCCGCCCGGCGTCCGTCGCCGCGGCCGCAAGCCCCGCCGGCACACCTTCCGGCGCTGATCCGATTCACGAGGGCGCGCAGGGCGTCGCGCTTCCTCTTCTGGGGCGTCTCCTCGGTTCGATCGTGATGGGCGCCTTCGTCGGCCTTCTCATGGCCGCCTACATGCACTGGATCGGCGCCCATGTGCCGATTGTTCTGGTCTTCGCGTGCCTGGGGATCGCCCTGACGAGCGAGGCGCTGCACCTCGAGACGCTGCTCGTCGCCGTCACAGCCGGGATGCTGATGGCCAACGCCTTCGAGGAGAGCAGCGAGGCGCTCTTCGAGAGTGTCGAGGATCTGAGCCTGCCGGTGTACTGTGTTTTCTTTGCCGTCGCGGGCCTGCGGGTGGACCTCGGAGCGCTGGGGTCGATCTGGCACTGGGCGCTGCTGGCGGTCGGGATTCGCCTTGCGGCGGTTTGGGTGGCCGTTCGAGCCGCCTTCGCCCTGACGAGCCCGATCCCGGCCCCGGCGCGGCGTTGGCTCTGGACGGC
>PHBF01000381.1 GCA_002841905.1 Deltaproteobacteria bacterium HGW-Deltaproteobacteria-17 | reverse complement strand
CGTGCCGCTTCTGTCCTCGGGCGCCGGCGTCGTGACGACCCGTGGCGACGTGCACTACGTGGTGACCGAGTACGGCATCGCCTACCTCCACGGCAAGAACATCCGCGAGCGCGCGATGGCGCTGATCAACATCGCCCACCCCAAGTTCCGGACGACGCTGCTCGAGGAGGCCAAGAGGCTCAACTATGCCTATCCGGACCAGATCCTTCCCAAGGACGGCGTGGTCTATCCGGACTACTACTTCTGGCAGTTCAAGCTCTCCGACGGTCGGGAGGTCCACTTCAGGCCCATCCGCATGGTCGACGAGGAGAAGCTTCGCAGGTTCTTCTACAGCCTGCGGCAGGAAGACGTCTATTATCGGTTCATGGGGCTGGTCAAGACCCTGTCGCACTCCCAGGCACAGCCGCTGGTGGTGCTCGACTACGAAGAGAAGTTCGCCATCGTGGGCACCATCGGGGAGGAGCCCGACGACGAGATCGTGGCCATCGGCCGCTGGTTCCTCGACCGCCCGACCAACCGCGCCGAGGTGGCCTTCACGGTGCTGCCGGACTGGCAGAACAAGGGCATCGGCCGCTTCCTGCTGCAGAACCTGGTGTCGGTCGCCCAGCGGAAGGGCATCCGCGGCTTCACCGCAGAGGTGCTTGCCGAGAACAAGAAGATGCTGCGTGTCTTCACGCGGTCGGGCTTCAACACGAAGACCAAGCTCGAGTACGGCGTGTACAGCGTCGAGTTCGACTTCGATCGGGCCAACGCCAACGAGTTCAATCCGGATTACTGATCCTTGATGGGAAAAACACCGATGTCTGACAAAGCTGTGATCCTTCTTTCTGGCGGCCTGGACAGTTCCACCGTTCTGGCGGTGGCCAGGAGCCGGGGCTTCGACCTGCACGCGCTCTCCTTCTCCTACGGCCAGAAGCATGACTTCGAGCTGGCCGCCGCCCGCAGGATCGCCGCGGCCTTCGGTGTGAGGGAACACCGGATTCTGACGCTGCCGCCGGATCTCTTCGGCGACTCCTCGCTGGTGGGCGGCGCCGCCGTGCCCAAGGACCGCGACCCCCTGGCCCATGCCGGGATCCCTTCGACGTATGTGCCCGCGCGCAACACGATCTTTTTATCTTATGCCCTGGCCTGGGCCGAACACCTCGAGGCCGCCGACCTGTTCATCGGCGTCTCGGCGGTGGACTTCTCGGGCTACCCGGACTGCCGACCCGAGTTCGTCGCGGCTTTCGAGCAGCTGGCCAACGCCGCGACCCGCGTGGGGACCGAGCTGGGACACCACATCACCGTGCACGCGCCGCTTTTGCACCTCTCCAAGAAGGAGACCATCGAGCTGGGCATGTCCCTGGGTGTGGACTACGGCCTCACCCACACGTGCTACGATCCGGCTCCCGACGGCGCCGCGTGCGGCCGCTGCGATGCGTGCGTCCTTCGCCGGCGCGGGTTCGAAGCTGCTGGCGTGAGTGACCCGACGAGATACGCCTGAAGGGAAGAGACTACGGAGAAGACGGATTTTTTCCGGAAAAGACGAAACGATTGCTGTGGGGCCTGTGTTTCCCATGGAATGATCCACCCCGACACGCGCTCCGTCTTCTCCGTTCCCCCTCCGTCTTCTCCGCAGTCTCTTCAATTGTCACTTCGATGTTACGGGTTTCCTGCGCATGGGTGCTCCTTGACTTTCGGCGGTCCACTGGCGATAGTCGACGGATGAACCTGAGCCGACCCTTTCCCGGCAACAAGCGCTTTGAGGTGCTTTCGGTGCTGGGGCGTGGCGGCATGGGCGTGGTCTACGAGGTCCTCGATCATGAGCGGCAGGCGAAGGTGGCCATCAAGACCCTCAACGAGGGCAGTCCCAGGGAGCTGCTGCGCCTGAAGAGCGAGTTCCGGGCCCTGCAGGAGCTCGAACACCCCAACCTGATCCAGCTCGGGGAACTGTTCGAGGATGAAGGCACGTGGTTCTTCACCATGGAGTTGATCGCCGGGGTGGACTTCATCACCCACGTCCGCCGGCGGGACCAGGACGCTCTCTTTCATGAGCAGCGGCTGCGGAGGTCCCTGATCCAGCTGGTCGAGGCCCTGGCCTATCTGCACGCTTCGGGCCGCGTTCATCGTGACATCAAGCCGGAGAACGTCCTGGTTGAATCCACCGGGCGCGTCGTCCTGCTGGACTTCGGGCTGGTCACCCGGACCGATCCCGGACAACAGAGCGGGGAGGGCTTCTATCCGGTCGGCACGGCCAGCTTCATGGCCCCCGAGCAGGCGGCCTCCCATCAGGTCGGTCCGGAGGCGGACTGGTACGCCGTCGGGGTGATGCTCTTCGAGGCGCTGACAGGCACGCATCCCTTCACGGGGACCTTCTCCCAGTTGCTCATCGCCAAGTTCGCCGGTGTGGCCCCCCGGGTCCGGGAGCTGCGACCGGAGGTGCCGGCGGACCTCGACCAGTTGTGTGCCTCCCTGCTCGAGCACGACCCGGGCCGGCGCCCGGGCGCC
>PHBF01000380.1 GCA_002841905.1 Deltaproteobacteria bacterium HGW-Deltaproteobacteria-17 | reverse complement strand
CAGGTCCTCGAAGCGGAGCCCCGGGGGGCGGACCCGGGCCGGGCCGGCGAAGGAGACCGGCGAGACGCGGTCGCTCCAGACGGGATCGAACAGGAGGTTGCGGCCGTCGGCCTGGAGCAGCACCGTGGAGTGGCCCACGAAGGTCACGCGCAGCCGGCCCTCGGGCACGGACGCGGGCGGCTTGGGTCCGTACGTGCTCAGGATCCGGTCGGGCCAGGGCCTGCGCTCCCGGGTGAAGAGCCATTGGAAGACCTTGAGGGTGTCGGTGTGCCGGATTTCCTTCCCTGGGTTGTGAAAGCGCCGGCCGTCGAAGTGGTCGGTCCTGCGCCCGGGACCGGCGCACGCACAAAGGAAGAAGAGGAGGGGAAGGGAGATGTTTACCACGGAACACGCGGACATGAAAGATGGGGAGATGTTTACCACGGAACACGCGGACAGGAAAGATGGGGAGATGTTTACCACGGAACACGCGGAAGGACCGGAATTTGGGTGAACGAGCCCGGGCCGCGCCAGGGAGCGTCCAGCTGGAGCCCGGAGGGAAAAGGACCCATCCAGATCCTCTCCTCCCCGTTCAGTGTGTTCAGTGTGTTCCGTGGTAAAACAATTCTTCATTCTTCATTCTTTATTCTTCCCTCATTCCAGCTCCAGGATCTTCGAGAACGCCCGGGGGAGCGTCGCCGCGGCGGGATCGGCGCACCACTGGTGGCGAGAGAAGTCCGCGGGCTCGCGGAGCAGGCGGGCCGAGACGACGTGGAGCACCCAGAGCCGGTGTGTGAAGACGTGCCGGACCTCGCCCAGCTCGGAGAGGATCTCGAGGTCCAGGCCGGCGGACCGGAACGCGGCTGCCGGATCCCCGTCCCGGGGGACGTTGGGAAGCTCCCAGAAGTTGGCCAGGAGCCCGGACGCGGGGCGGCGGTGCAGCAGGGTGCGGCCGGCCTCGTCGCGGACCAGGGCCACGAGGTGGTGCTCGGTCACCGGCGCGGCCTTGCCGGTCTTCTTCGGCAGGTCGGCCTGGATCCCCAGCGCCAGCGCCGCGCAGCCGCCTGCCAGCGGACACGCCTCGCAGCGCGGCACCGGGGCGCACACCAGGGCGCCGAAGTCCATGGCAGCCTGGTTGTGCAGCCCGCGGCCCGACGCCGGCAGAAGGGAGGCCGCCAGCGCCTCGAGCCGGGCGCGCACCTTCGCGCTGCCGATGTCGCCCGTCTCGGCGAAGAAGCGCGAAAGGAAACGCAGCACGTTGCCGTCGACGGCCGCGGCCGGGGCGTCAAACGCGATGGAGGCCACCGCGGCGGCGGTGTAGCGTCCCACGCCGGGCAGCCGCTCGAGCGTCTCCGGATCCTCGGGCACGCGTCCGTCGTACGTCGCGGCCATCTCCCGGGCGCCGGCCAGCAGGTTCCGCGCGCGGCGGTAGTAACCCAGGCCCTTCCAGGCCGCCAGCACGGCCTCATCATCGGCACAGGCCAGCGCGGGCAGGGTCGGAAACGTGGCCACGAACCGCTCGTAGTAGGGCAGCACGGTCTCCACGCGGGTCTGCTGGAGCATCACCACCATCAGCCAGATGCGGTAGGGATCCTCGTCCGGGCGCCAGGGCAGGTGACGGCCGTGGACATCGAACCACTCGACGAGGAGACGCGAGACTTCGGCGGCGTCCACGTTTACAGGATGTTGGAGGCGAGCTCGGCGAGCTTGGAGCGCTCTCCGTGGGTGAGCGTGATGTGGGCGGCGACCTCCTGGGACTTGAACTTCTCGACCACGTAGGACAGGCCGTTGTTGGTCGCGTCGACGTAGGGGTTGTCGATCTGGTACGGGTCGCCGGTGAGCACGATCTTGGTGCCGTCGCCGCAGCGCGTGATGATGGTCTTGACCTCGTGGGGCGTGAGGTTCTGCGCCTCGTCGACGATGATGTACTGGTTGGGCAGCGAGCGGCCGCGGATGTACGTCAGGGGCTCGATGCGGATGTTCTCCTGGGCGACGATGTCGCGGTAGGTCGCGCCCAGGCCGTTCTTCAGGTGGGCGATCAACTCCATGTTGTCGTAGATCGGCTGCATCCACGGGTTCAGTTTGGAGTCCAGGTCGCCGGGCAGAAAGCCCAGCTCCTTGCCCATCGGGAACACCGGCCGGCTCACGACCAGGGCCTTGTAGGAGTCGTGCTCGAGGGCCTCCAGCCCGGCGGCGATGGCCAGCAGGGTCTTGCCGGTGCCGGCCTTGCCCACCAGGGTGACGATGGGGATGTCCGGGTCCAGGAGGATGTCGAACGCGAAGATCTGCTCCTTGTTGCGGCTCTTGAGGCCGCTGACCATGCGCTTCTTGGCGTTGGGGATCAGGTGGACCTGGTTGGTCTTCGCCACATAGCGGCCCAGGGCCGAGGAGGAGTCGTCGGTCTTGAGGGTGACGAACTCGTGGGGGTAGAGGTCCCAGTGCTCCTGGCGGTTGACGGCGCCGGTCTTGTAGATCTCGTCGATGACGTCCTGCGAGGTGGTGATCTCCTGATCG
>PHBF01000379.1 GCA_002841905.1 Deltaproteobacteria bacterium HGW-Deltaproteobacteria-17 | reverse complement strand
CGCTGGAGGAACGGATGATCTCGATCACGCGATCGATGTCCATCGAGGCCACGCCCAGCCCCTCGACGATCTCCTTCTTGTCCATGGCCTCGCGCAGCTCGTATTCGCTGCGGCGGATGATGACCTGCCGTCGGTGCTCGAGGAACTTCTCGAGCAGGTCCTTGAGGTTGAGCAGGCGCGGACGTCCGTCCACGATGGCGATCATGTTCACGCTGAAGTTGCTCTGGAGCGCGGTGTGCTTGTACAGGTGGTTGAGCACGATGTCGGCCACGGCGTCACGCTTGAGGAACACGACCACGCGCATGCCGGACTTGTCACTCTCGTCGCGGATGTCGGAGATGCCGTCGATGATCTTCTCCTTGACCAGGTCGGCGATGCGCTCGATGAGCATCGCCTTGTTCACCTGGTAGGGGATCTCCGTGATGACCAGCGCCTCGCGATCGCCCTTGAGCTCCTCGATCTCGACGGTACCGCGCATGGTGATGCGCCCGCGTCCGGTGCGGAAGGCGTCGACGATGCCGGCCCGGCCGAGGATCTGGCCGCCGGTGGGAAAATCTGGGCCATGTACATACTGAAGCAGGTCACGGACGTCCAGCTCGGGATTCTTGAGCAGGGCGATCAACGCGTCGACGACCTCGGTCATGTTGTGGGGCGGGATGTTGGTGGCCATGCCCACCGCGATGCCCGAGGCGCCGTTGACCAGCAGGTTCGGGAAACGGGTGGGGAGCACCGACGGCTCCATCTCCTTGTCGTCATAGTTGGGGATGAAGTCGACGGTCTCCTTCTCGATGTCGGCGAGCATCTCGGTCGCCAGCCGCGCCATGCGCACCTCGGTGTACCGCATGGCCGCCGGCGGATCGCCGTCGACGGAGCCGAAGTTGCCCTGTCCGTCGACCACCGGGTAGCGCATCGAGAACGGCTGCGAGAGCCGCACCAGCGCCTCGTAGATCGACGAGTCGCCGTGCGGGTGGAAGCGTCCCATGGTGTCGCCGACGATGCGGGCGCTCTTCTTGTAGGCCGCCGTGGGCGAGTTCTTCAGGATGTGCATGGTGTACAGGATGCGCCTGTGCACGGGTTTGAGTCCGTCGCGCACGTCGGGCAGGGCGCGGGACACGATCACGCTCATCGAATAATCGAGGAACGAGCGCTGCATCTCCTCGGAGATGCTCACCGGGACGATACTGGGTCTGTCTTCCATCAATTGATCACTCATGAATTTGTCCTTTGGCCACCGCGGCCAGGAACGACTGCACCACCATGGGATCGAACTGGGTGCCGCTGTTGGCGCGCAGCTCTTCCACGGCGACCTGCATGGGCAGGGCCTTGCGGTAGGAGCGATCCGAGGTCATCGCGTCGTAGGTGTCCGCGACGGCGATGATCCGCCCCATCAGGGGGATCTCCTCACCGCAGAGCCCCTGCGGGTAGCCCTGTCCGTCATAGCGTTCGTGGTGGCAATATACGCCGGAGATCAGGTGCCGCATGAAGGGGATGGGCTCGAGGATCTGCTTGCCCATCTCGGGATGACGCCGGAACATGCGGATTTCCGGCGCGTTGAGCTTTCCGGCCTTGTTCAGTTTCTGGGAGGAGATGCCGATCTTGCCGATGTCGTGGAGCTGGCCGGCGAAGAAGATGTCCTCGACGATCGAGGCGTCCAGGGCCAGCTCGGCGGCGATGATGCGGCTGTACTGCGCCACGCGGTCCGAGTGGCCGCGGGTGTAGGGATCGTTCTGCTCGATGGCCCGCGCGAACCCGAGGATCGACTGCTGGAAGTTCTCCTGCAGCTGCCGGTTGGCCTCCAGCAGTTCGCGGTTGGCGCCCTGCAACTGCTCCACCAGGCGCGTGTTCTCGAGCGCGGCGGCGGCCTTGGTGGCCAGGATGTGCAGGAACTTCCGATGGCCCTCGGTGAAGATCGTGCGCCGGGTGAAGGAGGCCGCCGCGAGCAGGCCCAGCATGCGGCCTGGCACCATCAGCGGGACCGCGCAGAAGGACACCGTGGGACCCGAGAGGTCCGGACCGCCGATGAAGGTCTGACCCTCGACGCCCTGCACCAGGAGGGAGGGTTCCCGGGTCAGCAGATCGATGATCGCCTGCTCGTCGATCGTCAGGGACGAACCGGCCAGGGGGCCGGTCCGGAGCACCGAGCCCGGATCCCACTGGGGGGCGCGGGTCGGGAAGATGCTCAGGTACAGGTAGTCCGCCTGCGTCTCCTGCCAGGAGGCCTCGGCGATCTCCTGCAGGATGCGCTGGGAGTCGCTCTCGTGGGCGATCGTCTCGGCGATGCGGTACAGGTTCACGGTCTCGCGCAGGGTGATGTTCTCGCGCATCAGCCGCTGGCGGTCGAAGCCGCGGTCGAGCACGGAGAGCACCTCCTCCATCTTGAAGGGCTTGAGGATGTAGTCGTCGGCGCCGACCTTCATGGCCTGCACCGCCGTCTCGATGGTGCCGTAGCCGGTCATGATGACCTTGACCAGCTGGTAGCCGCGGTTGTTGATCTCGGTC
>PHBF01000022.1 GCA_002841905.1 Deltaproteobacteria bacterium HGW-Deltaproteobacteria-17 | reverse complement strand
ACGCGAGAGACCTCGTCTTCGGGCATCCCCTCGTCCGTGGTCACGGTGATGTTGATCACCCCCTCGGAGGAGGCGACGTTGATCTCGTCGATGCCGGTGATGTCCTTGATCTCCCGCTCGATCTTGATGCCTACGAGGCTCTCCATCTCGGCCGGGGAGACGCCCGGGTAGACGGCGGTGATGTTGATCGTGCCCTGGGGGATCTCCGGGAAGACCTCCCGGGGCATGCGGGTGACCGCCAGGTACCCTGCGATGACCAGGAACAAGGTCAGCAGGTTCATCAGCACCGGCTGACGCACAGAGAATTGGGAGAGGCTCATGGTTTGGGCTCCTTGACGGGGGGCGTCCCCGTCGCAGGCGGCGTCCCCGTCGCAGGCGTCGCATCCTGCGTGGGCACCGATGCCTTGTCCGGCGTGGCCGCCGACTGGGCGTCCACGAGCTCCTTGTTGATCCCGGTCTCGACCATCTGGACACGTACGCTGGCCTTGTCACGGAGCTTGGTGTTGCCTGCGATCACCACACGGGTGCCCGGCGCGAGCCCCGAGGTGATCTCGTACCAACCCTCGTAGGTGCGCCCCAGCGCCACCTCCTTCATCTCCGCGGTCCCGGCGCTCTCCTGGTTGGCCGTGGCCGGCACTGAGAACACCCACATCTTCCCCAGCCGCTCGACGAGCGCCTCGGCCGGCACGAAGAGCCCGGTGACGGGCTTCTTCGAGATCTTCACCCGCAGGGTCATGCCCGACAGGATCCACCACTTGCGCTGCACGGGTGCGTGTCCGTTCTCCATGCTCGTCATGTCCGGCAGCGGCACCTTCAGCACGTTGGGAAAGCGGATCTCCACCGGGAACGCGCCCAGTTGGGGATCCTGGGCCGGGCTGATCGAATGGATCGTCCCGCGGATGCCGCGGTCCGGGTAGGCCAGCGGCGTGATCCAGACGGTGTCATTCTGGGAGATGAACTTGATGTCCAGCTCGGAGATACCCACGATCACCCGGATCGTCGTCAGATCCACGATGCGGTACAGCGGCGTGCCCATGTTCACGTAGTTGCCGACCTCCTGGAACTTCGCGGAGATCTCTCCCGTGAAGGGGGCGTACAGGCCCGTCCCGTAGAGGGTCTCGTCGAGCTGGGACATCCCGGCGTTGGCCGCCGTCAACTGGGTCTTGCGCGTCTTGAACAGCAGCTCCGCGGTCTCGAGGTCACGGTTCGTGACGGCGCCGCGATCGTACAGTTCCTTGACCTTCTTGTAGTCGCTCTCGGCCTGCGTCAGGGAGTTCTGGATCTCCTGGACCTGCGCGGCGGCCTGGTTCTTCCGGGACCACAGGCCCAGGCTGCGGACACGCGCCAGCGGCCTGCGCTCGAAGACGGTCTCACCGACCTCCGCGGGCAGGAACTGCAACTTGCCCGGCTGCTCGACCGACAGCGTGACCTCGCGCAGGGGGAGCGCCTGACCCATGGCGTGGATCAGCGGCACATAGGTCTCCGTCTGCACGGTCATCGCCTTGACCAGCTGGGGCGGCAGCACAAAGTCGTCCTTCTTGCCTTTCCTGGGCGGTCCGCCGCAGCCGGCGGCCAACCAGAGAGCACACATCGAAAAAACAAGCAACTGTCTCATCGCGAGGTTCCTTTCCCCTCATCGGTTTTTTTGTGTATCAACTCATCCTGGACCTGGGTCCAGCGCTCGAAGGCATGGCTCACCATCTCGAAGAAGAACGCGTGGAACTCGGCCATCTCCCGGACGTTCTGCTGCACCACGTCGGAGAGGTTCCCGACGACGTCCCTGTGGCTCTCCCAGAAGTCCCGCATGCCACGGATGGCCTTCATCTTGCTTTTGAACATCTCCACCATGAAATGCTTGCGCAGCCGCCAGCGATGTCCCCTCTGACCGGGCGCCGGACACTTCTCCAGGTGTCCGAACTGCTCCAGGATCCGCAGCGTCTGGGACAGCGCACCCTTGGAGCCTCCGGTGAGCTGGATCAGATCCTGTGTGGACTTCTCCGGCGGATCCGTCAACACCATCACGGCAAAGATCCGGCCGGCCAGGGGCGGCATGCCGAACGACTCCATGCGCAGCGCGTATTCCTCGATCAAACTTTCCACCTCAGGCGTCATTTCTATGGGTGCCAAGCCTTCACCTCCGGAAAGGGATGTCATGTAGGTTTTTCAAGTTTAGTGACTACTAAACTTTCAGAACATACGTGAACGTTCTAGCAATCTCAAACTCATTTGACAAGGGGAAATTTCATTCTGGTGGAAATTTTCCACCCTGGGTGTTATTTGACCCACATTTATGATAAACGCTCTGACACGGGACGGATCGCGATCACGAAGAGCACGGCGCCGGCGTAGGCCAGCAGGGTGCCGACGACCACGCCCAGGGTGGGATAGGTAAACTGGACAATGTGGGAGTAAACAAGAATATTTACGGACGAAAAGATGAGGATCTTCCCTGTGGCCCGGGCGAACTCCGACCCCTGGGTGAGGGTCAGGATCACCATCGAGGACATCATGACGGCGGGAAACGTGGAGACGATGCCGGTGATCCAGGATGAGGTCGTCAGGGAGATGGCCACGACGCTGGCCACCAGCCCCCCCGAGAAGAGGGCGCGCAGCAGGAACTGCCAGGTGGACCAGGTCTTCTCCCGACGGGGGGGCGTGCGCACCTTCAGGATCTTCTCCGCGAAGACCATGGTGGCGACCAGGATCAGGGTGTACCCCGCCAGCGATTGCCACGGGGTCAGGGGAAATCGCGAGGTGAGCCACGCCGCGACGAACCAGTACGCCAGCGAGATGACCGTCGCAGGGACCAGTCCCCGGGGCACCAGCCAGATGAACAGCGCAAGGAAGATGGAGTTGATCCCCATGCCGATGGGGACCGCGGCCGCCGCACCCGCCGCGTATCCGGGACCCCGCAGCACGGCCATGAAGATCAGCGACACCAGCAGGTTGCTCGGCAGGTTCACGAGCAGGCCTCCCACGCGGCTGCCCTTCTTCTCCGCGATCCAGGTCGCCGTGGAGATCCAGCTGCCGGCGATCACGAAGGCGAGGAATATTTGAAGCGCGATCAACAAGGGACCCTTTCCTTTCCGGAGCGGAACATGACCATCCCGGAGGCGCCACACAGGAAGGACCCGCGGACGCCGGTCAATGGAAGATCAGGAGCAGCACGTCGGTGAGCAGCACGTCGAAGAAGAGGATCGAGACCGACGACCACACCACCGCCCGGGTGGTGGCCCGGCCGACCCCGGCGGCGCCCCCGTCGGCGTAGAACCCCTGGTAGCAGGAGATCGTGGAGAAGACCACCCCGAACACGGTGGCCTTGATCAGGCCCTCGAGGATGTCGCGGGCGTCGATGAACCACTCGATGTTGTACCAGAAGGGTCCTTCGTCGACGCCCATGAGGGTGACGGCGACGAACGTGGCGCCCCCGATGCCGACGAGGATGAACACCATCGTCAGCAGCGGCATCATCAGCACGCCGGCCACCACCCGCGGCGAGACCAGGTACTGCACCGGCGACACCGCCATGGTGTTGAGCGCGTCGATCTGCTCGGTGATGCGCATCGAGCCGAGCTCGGTGGCCATGGCCGAGCCCGCCCGGGCGGTCACCATCAGCGCGGTCAGCACGGGCGCGAGCTCACGGGAGAGCGAGAGCGCGACGGTGACGCCGATGAAGGCCTCCGCCTGAAACATCTTGAAGGTGTACACGGTCTGCAGGGAGAACGCGGCGCCGGTGAACGACGCGACCAGCGCCACGATGCCCAGCGAGCCGATGCCGACGAAGTCCATCGCCGAGACGAAGTTGCGCCAGCGGAACGGCGGACGCACGAGCCAGAACAGCGAAGAGAACAGAAGCATGAAGATGTTCCCGACCTGCGTGAAGAAGGCCAGAAACGGCGCAAAGAAGGCGTCGGCGGCCCGGTTCAGGAATCTCCAGAGGCTTCCCATGCGTCTATCCGGGCAGCAGGCCGCGCACCGACAGCTCCATGAGCGCGGCGCGGACCAGATGCTGGGGCGGGAGTCCGGCGTCCAGCGTCACCAGCGAGGATCCGAAGTTGCGGGACAGATCCCGGTAGCGTTGCGCGACCTTCTCCTGGAAGTCGGCGTCCTCCAGGTTCTCCCGCAGGCCGCCCCGGTTCTGGATGCGGGCCTGGGCCACGTCGAAGGGCAGGTCCAGGAAGAAGGTCACGCCAGGCAGCGGCGCACGGGCGTTGCAGTGGGAGACCCAGGCGACGTCCTCGTCGATCCCCTGGTAGGCCAGGGAGGACAGCACGTAGCGGTCCGTGATCACCCAGGCGCCCTTCTGCAGGTTGGGCAGGATCTCCGTGAGCCAGTGATGTCTCCGGTCGGCCGCGAACAGCAGGGCATACACGGCCGGGTCCGGCGTGTCGGCCGACTTGAGCAGCTCGCGCAGGAGCCTCCCGACGGGACCGGTCGAGGGTTCGGCGGTGCGGTGGACCGCCAGACCGCTGGCAGCCAGCGTCGCGCTCAGGCCCTGGGCGAAGGTGGTGGTGCCGGCGCCGTCGATGCCCTCGACCGCGATGAAGATCCCACGTGTCTGCGAAGTCGATGACATGATCTCACCGTATGAAGAAGCGAAGATCCAGGCCGACGATGGTGGCCCGATCACCGTCGAGCTGGTGCTGGACGGAGAACTCGACGGAGGAACCCTTGGTGATGTAGCCCAGACCCCCGGAGAGGAAGGTCTGGTCCAGGAACTCGCGTCGGCTTCCGCCACCCCGGATGACGATACCCTGGGCGAAGAAGAACTCCGCGCCACCGCGTATCCAGGGTTTCTTGCCCTCGATGAGCCCGTCGACCTCCAGCAGCAGTTGGTTCTTGAACAGCCGGGCCGCGACGCCGGCGCCAAACACATAAGGCCTGTCGTCGGAGTGATCCGACAGCAGATCGTAGGCGACCGCACCGACGGAGAACATCTCACCGACCTTGGCGATCGCACCCACATCGAGCGTGAAGAACTTCTCCTTCACATCGCCGCCGGGCAAACCATTGAGCTCATAGTTGTAATAATGACCGTTGACGCCGATCGCGAGCCACTCCGAGAAGGCCAGCGACAGGGCCAGGCCTGCCCGCCACAGTTTCTCGTCCAGCTTCGTGCCGGTGACCGCGTCCTCGGGTTCGGCCGCACCCATCGAGGTGAAGAGACCGGCGGCCAGGCGCTCGTTCTTGAACGAATCTACCAGCGCGGTCATGCCGTTGTGACCGGCGGCCTTGTTGTTGTAGCGGTAGTAGTTCTCCCAGATGTAGGAGCGCACCAGGCTCATGGCGGCGGGATTGGCGATCAGGGCATCGGAGCCCGTGCCCGAGGCGATCACGGCGCCGCCCAGCCCCAGACCGCGGGCCCCCATGGGCTCCAGCCAGGGTTCGTAGGCGACCGCAGGCGCCGGCGCGAGGAAAAGCAGCACTCCGGACAGGATAATCCAGGCCCGGATGGGCCGCGACACGGTTTCAGGTTTCACAATCATACAGAACCCCCGGGATGATTCCCCGACGAACAAACCATGGATCTCGGTCAATTGCAACTTTTGGCGAGGGTCGTGAGGAGCGGATGAAGGATCAGATTTTGAGTTTGAACGGCGAGACCTGACCCTTGGCGCGTTTCCGGATCTGCGCCTTGAGCTCGTAATACCGCTCGGAGATCTGGATCAGGCGTTCGGTGCGACGCACCAACTCGGCCTTGAGCAGCTCGCGCTCCCGGGCCTCGCGCTCCAACATCTCCTGATACTTGATCTGGACCATGGCCTCGTCGGTCACGTTGCGCAGGATGACCAGCGTCCCCTCGAGCACCTTTTCCACGGTGAAGAGAGGGATGGCGCTCAGGATGAAGCGGAACTCCTCCTGGGTCTCGAGGATGGTGGCGACGACCTCGTCGAAGCGGACCTGCCGGTTCTGTTCGACGGCCTCCGCGACGATGTCCATCGGCATGGCCATGATCTCGCCCAGCGTGAGCCCCTTGAGCTTGCGGGCGATGTTGCGTGGGAACAGGGAGAAGAACACCCTGTTGAAGTCCACGATCACCCCGGAGGGATCGGTGGTGAACCACGCATCGATTACAACGTCTTTGACTTCCTGGAAGGCGGCGGATTGACTCATGGGGTGTACGGTAAAAGAAACCCTCGGGCGGTGTCAATCCCTATTTTCTGCGGCGACGACGCAGGACCACGGGAATGAACGCGAGCAGCAGCAGCCACCCGCCAGCGGAGCGGCTCCGGCCCGAGGTTGAACAACCGGAGTCGGAAGCGTCTTTCTTTTTGCACGCGACCGAGTCCGCGCAGTCGGGATCAAAGCAGTCCGCCCAACCGTCCCCGTCGTTGTCCAGCTGGTCCGCGCAGGCCAGCTCCACCAGGCCGGCGCAGGCGGCATCGGAGGCGCAGTCGGAGTCGGCGCAGTCGGTCAGGCCGTCCTGGTCGTTGTCGATGTCGTCGTCACACCAGTACTCCTGGGTCGGGGCCTGGCACACCTGCAGGGAGGCGCAGTCGGAGTCGTCGCAGTCGATGTCGTCGTCGCCGTCGTCGTCGATGGAGTTGGTGCAGTTCTCCGGCGGGAACACGCAGGTGGTGGTCAGGCTGAAGCGCCCGGGATAGCGGTAGCTCTCCACGATCAGGTAGGTCGGCGTCTCGCCCACGGTCACGCTCATGGTCTCCGCGGCCAGGGCATCGTTGGCCGAATACTGGAGGCAGGAGGAGGAGGTGCAGGAGTACCGGTCGCCCGTGACCAGGAAGATGTCCAGATCCTGATCCAGCGGGGTGACGGTGATCTGGGCGACCGTCCCCGGGGGCATGGCCAACTGGAAGGCGAGCTCGGGTCCGGTCTCGCTCCCCTGGGCCATGCAAGAGTAATCGGTGAAGCCGGCGATGCCATTTTTTGTCGTCGTGTTCACGGTTTCATTGCAGAAGACGTACATGTGGCTCTCGCACGGCGAGGTCGGACAGGATCCGACGCCGGTGCAGGTGGAGTCGGCGCAGTCGGTCGATCCGTCGCCGTCGTTGTCGATGCCATCGGTGCAGATCTCGGCGGGCGCGCCGTTGATGAACGAGTTGATCTGCGACTCGTAGTTGCTGACCTCGGTGTACACGCCCGGTCCGGTGCACTCGGAGTAGCCATAGGAGGTGATGCCTGCGACGTACTTCACGTTGTTGCGTGTGACCAGCCCTGGACCCCCGGAGTCGCCCTGGCAGGTGCCTCCGTTGTTCTGGTCGGTCCAGATCGTCCAGGGGGCCGCGTAGGTGCCGCTCCACTGGGAGATCGTGCAGGGGTTCGAGGAGTGGCACAGCCCTTCGATGCTGCCGGTGTAGATCCGGCGCACCATGGAGTTGGAGTTCTCGTTGGAGCCGTCGGTCAGACCGTAACCGATGAAGGTGATGGCCGCGCCGAGATCGGCGTTGGTCAGGGCCTGGGCCGCGGGCAAATACGGGATCGGCGTGACGTCGCCGGGCGCCGGGCCGGAGAGCCGCAGCAGGGCGATGTCATAGCGGACGTTCGTGGCGTTGTAGGAGGGATGCACCCAGGACTGGATGACCTCGCGGGAACGCGTGGCCATGTCGCAGTTGTTCAGATCCCGGCAAAAGATCACGGTGAACTGGTCCACCGGCACCGGCGTGGTGGTGTTCGTGTAGGTGACACAGTGGCCGGCCGTCAGGAGCACGTTGGGGGCGATCAGCGTTCCGCCGCAGGCATATCCGGCGTCCAGATAGAGGAAGGCGACCGCGTCGTGGGCCGCGTTGGAGTCCACCGTACCGTTGATGATGAACGACTCGAGCGTCGGCTGGTTCTCGGAACCGCATCCGATGGTCATCACAAACAACACCGCAAAGAGAAGCAACTTGCGCATGACACCGACTCCAGACCGGCGGAATCTCCGCCGCTAATCAGGTAGCGTGGAAAGTCGAAATGTTGAGAAAACCTTGAAAATCAAAGACTTTCCACGAAAAAGAAAGTACTTCCATGGCCACGCCCCGTCAAGCTGTATTGCCGTGAGGCTCATTCCTCGAAGCAGGTCAGCGTATCGGACGGCAGGAAATCCTGGTAGTGGCTCTGGTACCCGCAACCCTCGCACACGATGGGCTGGGTCTGCTCCATGCCTGCGTTGTCGCCGATGATGAACGTCTGGGTCTTGGAGACCCCCACGGCGTCATAGGCCCAGACATCGGTGTCGGCGTTGCCGTAAGCCCGCACCAGCTCCAGCCCGCAGGTGGCGATCAAACCCTCGAGGTACCCGGTCTTGTAGGCCTGGGTCTCCTGGCCGCTGACCGTCGTCCCGTTGTCGGAGGTGAACCGGACGGAATGGAATGGCATCGCACGATCAGCCAGCCATTGCCGGGTCTCCACCGCCAGCCAGTAAGGACGACCCGTCACCATGACGACATGGAAACCATGGTTCACATAGTACTGCACCACCAGATCGGCGAAGGGATACATCTCCGCGGTCGAGAAGCCGGCCCAGTCCTGCATCACCTCGGCGTCGGAGGTGGTCAGCGTGCCGTCGATGTCGAACACCACCGCCTGCCGGTTGGCCCCGATCACCGTGACGTACCCGACGGCCTCGGTGAGATCTCCGGCCACCACGCCCCGGAGCATGTAGGTCCCGGCCCCCAGACCACCGATCTGGATCTGGATCTTGCCGTCGGTGTCGGTCAGGTAGCGTCCCAGGAACTCCCAGCCGGTCTTTCCGGTCCCCCAGAGGTAGACCAGGATCCATTCATCCTGCAGATCCTTGTGCAGGACGCTGTTGTAGTCGAACTTGCCGGTGACGGTCACGGGCGTGTTCTCGGGCACCATCTCGTCATGCATCATGTGGTAGGGGCTGCCGCTGGCGGCGGTGGAAGCCGAGATGATCGAGTGGTTCCATTCCTCCTCGGGCGGGTAGGTGAACGGAGGGAGGTTCGCCAGCGTGCCGTCCACGGCGCAGGGCACCGGATCGACGCCGCCGTCGCCGGTGTCTTCGGGGACGTCCTCAACAAGATCCGCGTCAGGGATGTCCTGGCCGGCGTCGTTGTGGTTATTCAGGTTGTTGATATTATTGTTTATATTATTATTAATATTATTTGACCGACCCGAGGGATCTGTGCAGCCATTAAAAATAAAAAAAAGGAGAAGCGGAAGGAAGGCGCGCATGGATGATTAGATAGCACGTTTTTCCTACATGGGAATCGCGAAAAAACTCACGCCGTACGAACGAACGGGAAAATTGTCTGACAAGCCGGCCGGTTTGCGGTACACATGCTCATGGTGCCGGCCGACGGGCGGCTCGGCCGTGCTTTCGAGGTGGACGACACATGCGGGATTCATGGAAAAACCTTCTGATGCTCTGCGGGATCACGGCTGCTTCCGCCTGCGGATGCCAGAAACAGGAGCCCGTGCGATCACCCAAACCCGCCGACGTCGTCAGTCACAAGGATCCCGAGCCCGGCATGACGGCAGTGGCCGCGCCGGCCGAACCCATGACGGCCGACGCCACGCCCGTGGTCGAGATGGCGCCTGTTCCACCGCCGGATCCGATCGAGACCATGACCGTGCCTGAGGAGCCCGTTCAAAGAGCCAAACTTTATTACGAGCTAGGCTATGGAGCTTCCGCGATCCAGGTGCTCGGCGCCCTTCCGGCTGAGACCCTGGACAAAACCGAGGTCCAGCTGCTGCTCGGGCTCGCGTGTGAACTGTCCGGGCGAAATCGGGAGGCGATCGCGGCCTGCACGAAGGCCGCCGCCGTCCCCGAGGCAGCGCCCAAGACACAGGCCCTGCTGTGCCAGGCCCGGGCGTATCTGGGGCTCAAGGAGCACGCCAAGGCCCTGCGCAGCCTGGAGGCTGCCCTGGTGGCGTCCCCGGACGACCTGATCGTGCGACGGGCGACCATGGACGTGCTCGTCGGGCTCAAGAGCCACGACGCCCTGCTCAAGCTGGTCCAGGAGACCCTCGCCAAGGTCCCGGGGGATCCTGCGACGATGTTGTATCTTGGTGCGGCCCACGAGCTGGCCAAGGCCCGTGACAAGGCCCATGAAACCTATGAAAAACTGACCGGGAACGACACCATCCCGGCCTGGGTGGAGGCCGAGGCCTTCGACCGCATGGGCATGCTCTGGATCAAGGCCGATCCGAAGAAGAGCCGCGAGATCCTGGCGCGCTGCAGGCAGCGGGTCCCCGGCGCCGGCTGTCCCCGCACCGAGCTCTCCCTGTCCCCTCCGGATCCGCGGCACCCCGAGCGCCGGATCCGCAACGTCTCGCGCCCGGGCCGCTACGGTGAGACGCCCCTGCCCCCGCCATGACCGACGACGCCGCCAGCCGCACCTGGACCGTCCGCGACGTCGTGCGCTGGATGACACAGCGCTTCACCGAGGAGAAGCTCGACTCTCCGCGCCTGGACGCCGACCTGCTCTGCGCCCATCTGCTCGGCTGCGACCGCGTGGGCATCTACCTGGCCATGGACCGGCCGCTCTCTGCCTCCGAGCGTGAAAACCTGCGCGCCCTTGTCCGACGCAGGCTGGCCCGGGAGCCGGTCGCCTACCTGACCGGCCGGAAGGAGTTCTTCGGGCTGACCTTCACGGTCACCCCCGAGGTGCTGATTCCGAGACCCGACACCGAGACCCTCGTCGAGGCCGCCCTGGAGCTCACCGGCCCCGTCCGGGCCGACACGGCGCTCCGCCTGCTGGACATCGGCTGCGGCTCCGGGGCGATCGCGATCTCCCTGGCGCACGCGCGTCCTGCCTGGCGCGTCACGGCCACGGATCTCTCCACCAAGGCGCTGGCCGTGGCCCGGGAAAACGCGTTGCGGCTGAAGGCCGAGGTGGAGTTCCTCGAGGGCAGCCTCCTGGCCCCGGTGGCCGGCCGGCGCTTCGACGTGATCGCCTCCAATCCGCCCTACATTCCGCGGAACACGGTCCTCCAACCCGAGATCCGCCATGAGCCCCCCGGCGCGCTCTTCGCCGACGACGACGGACTTGCCCTGCTCAAGGAGATCCTGTCCGCGGCCCCCGCCCACCTCGAGCCCGGAGGTCACCTGCTCCTCGAGTTCGGGCAGGGCCAGGACGCCCTGCTGACCGACTTCGCGGCCGGCACCGGCGCCTATGCGGAAATCCGCGTCCTGCGGGATCTCGCCGGCGCCCCGAGGGTTCTGCACGCCCGTCAGTGATTTTTCTTCCCAATCTTTTTCTTTTTCAGTATGAAAGTCAGGGTCTGAACAGACCGGAAAAGGCTTCCTCACCCCATCCATCGGAGGTTTTCATGTACGGACAGTTGAAGGATATTCTGAAATCGGAACTGCAGGGCATCCGCGAGGGCGGCCTGTACAAGAACGAACGGGTGGTCGTCACCCCGCAGTCGGCCAACATCCGGGTGCAGGGACGCGAAAAGAGCGTGATCAACCTCTGCGCCAACAACTATCTCGGCCTTGCCAACGACCCGCGCCTGGTCGCCGCGGCCAAGGAGAGCCTCGAGAAGTACGCCTACGGCATGGCCTCGGTTCGGTTCATCGTGGGCACCCTCGACATCCACAAGGAGCTCGAGAAGCGTATCGCCGCCTTCGTGGGACGCGAGGACGCGATCCTCTACTCGTCCTGCTTCGACGCCAACGGCGGTCTCTTCGAGACCCTGCTGGGCGCCGACGACGCGATCATCTCCGACGCCCTCAACCACGCCTCGATCATCGACGGCGTGCGCCTGTGCAAGGCCAAACGCTACCGCTACAAGAACAACGACATGAACGACCTCGAGGACCAGTTGAAGAAGGCCGACGCGGAGAACGCGCGCCTGAAACTGATCGCGACCGACGGTGTCTTCTCGATGGACGGCATCATCGCCAACCTCAAGGGCGTCTGTGATCTGGCCGACCGCTACAACGCGCTGGTCATGGTCGACGAGTCCCACGCGTCGGGCTTCGTCGGCGCGCGGGGCCGCGGCACGCATGAATACAACGGCGTCATGGACCGCGTGGACATCGTCACCTCCACGTTCGGCAAGGCCCTCGGCGGCGGCTCCGGCGGCTTCACGGCGGCGCACCCCGAGATCATCGAGATCCTTCGCCAGCGCAGCCGCCCGTACCTGTTCTCCAACACGCTCGCCCCGACGATCACGTCGGCCACCCTCAAGGTCCTCGACATCCTCGAGGAGACCACCGAACTGCGGGATCGGCTCGAGCAGAACCACCGCCACTTCCGCACCGAGATGGAGAAGCTCGGCTTCACCCTGCGCGGCAAGGATCATCCGATCTGCCCCGTCATGCTCGGCGATGCCCGGCTGGCCGGCCTGATGGCCGAGGATCTGCTCGCCGAAGGCCTCTATGTCATCGGCTTCAGTTATCCCGTCGTCCCCAAGGGAGAGGCGCGCATCCGCACGCAGATCTCCGCGATCCATACCCGCGAGGAGCTCGACTTCGCCATCGCCGCCTTCGCCAAGGTGGGCCGCCGCCACGGCGTGATTTCCTGATCGCCTTCCCGACCGCCACGGGACAAAATCTTTCACAACAAATTTGCGCATAATGTAGGTTTGTGATACACATGTAACCAGAGGTGTGTCATGCGAGTGATTTTGGCTCTCTTTCTGTTCTGGTCGATGCTTGGTGGTCTGGCGTCCTGCACCGGAACTTCAACCCGGCTGGAGACGACGCTACGCAAACTGACTGCCGAGCAGAAATCGGTCTCCCTGCAGCTCGAGACCCTGACGCGACGGCTGGCGGTCCTCGAGTCCCGGGTGGCGATCCGCGGCGGAAAGCCGAAGGAACCCGGCCGCTCCCGGGTCGGAACTCGTGAACTTGGCCCCGAAGAGCTGCCGAAGGTGACGCTGCGCCCGCCGGTGTCCCAGCCTGCTTCCATACCAGAGCCCCCGCCCGAACCCCAGACCGAGGAGGATGTCGTCTCCTCCGGACGGGAGGAGCCCGTCGAGGATGAGGATCCGCCACCGCCATCAGGTCAGAAGCGCATCGTGCTGCGCCTGCAGGGCGAGCCCTCCGGGGCGGATCCTGTCTCCGCGCCCGGAGGTCCGGTGCTGCCGCTGGGCAAGTATGCCCCGTTGAAGGAGCCCGAGGAGAGCACGCATCATCCCTCGGACAAGGCTCCCGCCAAGCCCGCCGTGCGTCCGGCCTCCGGCGCAGAAGGTCTGTACCAGACCGCCATGGACCACTTCGAGCAGGGGCGTTACGCCCTCGCCCTCACCTGGTTTGCCCGCGTGGAAAAGGAACACCCCGGTCATGCGCTGGTCCCCAACGCGATCTTCTGGCAGGGTGAATGCCACTTTCAGAGCGGACGCTATCCTCTTGCCATCAATCAATACCAACGCCTGATCAGCGCCTACCCAAAGAGCTCCAAGGTAATTGATGCAATGTATAAACTGGGTATCGCGCTGGACAAGAACGGAAATACCACCAAGGCCAGGGAGATGCTCTCCCGTGTCGTGGAGCTGGTCCCGCAGACGCCGACGGCCGCCAAGGCTGCTGCGTACCTGCAGAAAATGAGGTGATCCATGAATCCCGCCATCGTCTTTCTCATCGTTTTTCAGGCGTACTGGTTCCAGCAGAGCCCCGCCAATCCGCCCGGCACCGTCCCCGGGACCTATCCCCCCGTCGCTCAGAAAAACTGGGCCGTCCTGCCCAGGCCTGGGGAAGACGACGCCGAGGAGAAGCGTCCGACGCCGCGGCCCTCCGCCTCCAAGGACGCCGTGGACAAGACCGGAGGGCGCAACGAAGAGGCCGAGGACGACGCGGACTGGGATCTGATCCACGCCTCCGGGCTGGTCGCCACCGGACCCCGCACCAACGCCAAGACGCACGTCGTGGCCAAGGGCGAGACCATGTGGGATCTGGCCGAGAAATATTTCGGCGACCCCTGGTTCTGGCCCGAGTTGTGGTCATGGAATCCGCACATCACCAACCCCCACTGGCTCTTTCCGGGCACGGTCGTGAACCTGACCAGCCGCCCCGAAGCGGCCGTTGAAGAGAGCGCCACCACCGAACCGGAGGAGAAATTCTACGGTCTGGAGTTCCAGAAAGGCGTCGTGACCGTTCGAAACAGGGCCTTCATCGACGAGGAGACCCTCAAGGAAAGCCGCACCATCACGGGTTCTCCCGAAGAGAAGAGCCTGCTGACGGTCGGAGATTTCGTCTACATCAAGGATCCCGAAAAGAAACTGAAACCCGGCAGCGTGTACACTGTCTTCCGTCCGATCCAGAAGGTCTCCGATCCCCAGAACAAGCAGGTCCTCGGCCAGCTCGTGCAGATCCTGGGAGAGGTCCGGATCCGGGAACACCGCCCCGAGGGAGTGCTCAAGGCCGAGATCATCCGTTCGATCGCCGTGATCAACCGCAAGGACCTGGTGGGAAAGGTCCAGACCAGCTTCAAGCAGGTGCAGCCCGTCGTGCAGAAGCGCGACAAGCCCGTCGTCGGACGGATCGTGGCCACCATCGAGGAGACCGAGCTCCTCTCGGCCAACGACATGGTCGTGGTGAACCTGGGCAAGGATCTCCAGCTCAAGCCCGGCGCGATGCTGCCCCTGATCGTGCGGGGAGATGGCCTGTACACCCACCTGCATCCGCTGGACCCCTCCCGCCGACAGGACGCCTCCTTCCCCTACGAAACCAGGGGAACCCTGGTGGTGTATGAAGTGCATGAAAAGTACTCCCTGGCAGTGATCCTTCGTTCCGAGCACCCCATCAGGGTCGGGGACGAGGTGCTGTTCGGAGATGTCCCGGATGCACCTGAAAAGCCCGCTGCACAAGAGAAACCCTGAGTCATGACCGGTCCTCGCCGGGACCTGTCCATTTCCAATCCTTTTACTTGACACAAAACCGTTTGTGCATACCATTTGGGCATGAGGTTCGGCGGGAATCATCCAACGGTCAGTTCTTGTGCTTGCTCCGTTTTTTCGGTCGCACGCAGCACCCCGAGACCTCGTTTCCACGGCCATTTTCCACGGGAGGATTCATAGATGAGCGGCGAGCGTCCGTGCCCCCAGTGCAGCCAACCCATTCCGGCGGGATTCAAGTTCTGCGGGAATTGCGGGTACAAAGTCGAAGGTGGAGCCCCGGCTCCCGCACCCCACCCGACCAAAGGCTCGACGATGTATTTCGGCGCCTTCCAGATGCCCGGTCGGGCCCGCCTGATCCTGATCAAGGGCAGCGGTCAGGATGGGACCACCTATTATCTCACCGGCCAGGACCACGTCATTGGCCGGTCCGAGGGGTCCATCCGGCCCGAACAGCCGGATCCGTTCCTCAGCCCCCGTCACGCCAACTTCTTCTATGACAACGGGAACCTCATGGTGCGGGACGAGGAGAGCGTCAACGGCGTCTTCGTCCGGATCAAGGGCTCCGTTCCGATCCAGCCCGGCGACCATTTCATGGTGGGCAAGCAATTGCTCCGCCTGGATCTGACGGAAGAATATACCGAACCACGTCCTGAGGCTGATGGTACTTATTATTATTACACGCCCCACATCCCGGCCTCCTTCCTGGTGACACGCATCCTGCAGGGTGGCATCGACGGGGACGTGTACCGGGCCGAAGGCAACGGCCTTACGCTGGGCCGCTCCGGAAACACGGTCGACTTCCCTTCGGATCCGTTCATTTCCGGCAATCATGCGCGACTCGAGTTCACCGGCGACGGGTACAGTCTGACCGATCTGAACTCACGGAATGGCACTTTCTGCCGTATCAAAAACGACCAGCAACTGGTGCACGGTGACTTCGTGTTCATCGGACAACAGTTGTTCCGGGTGGAAATCACCTGATTCGATTGCGTGCGCCTGTCGTCCCGGTGACGACACAAGGAGATGAACCGTGTCAAGTGTGATTTGTAAACAGTGTGGAAGAGAAAATAGGTCGCATTTCAAATTCTGCCTGGGCTGCGGCGTTGAACTCAACAAAGAGAACGTCATCGTCAAGGCGGAGGCCACCATCCCGCCGGTGATGCCGCCCGCGCCGGAGCAGTCGCACAAGATCGCCAGCGCACCCACGATGGCGGCGACCCCGGGTTCGGAGCTGGCCGAATATCTGAAGAGCCAGGGAATCGCGATTCCCGAGAGCAGCCGGCCGGGCCCCTCGGCCCCGACGCCGCCGCCCTTCGCCGCGCCGCCGCCTGCGGGCCCTCCCCCGGCCACCACGCCGGCTCCTTTCGCCGCGCCGCCGCCCTTCGCGGCCCCCGCGCCCTTCG
>PHBF01000378.1 GCA_002841905.1 Deltaproteobacteria bacterium HGW-Deltaproteobacteria-17 | reverse complement strand
CCAGGTTGTGGGCTTCGAGCCCGGTTTCCTTTTGGAGCACCCCCCAGTGGGTGACTTCGCTTAATCTGGGGGTTGGACCTTCTCATGCAATCTCCCTACTCCCCACTCCCTACTCCCCACTCCCTGCCCCTCCCCATGGCCCTTAGCGCATTCGCCACCACCAGCACCGACGCGCCGGTGTCAGCGGCCACCGCCATC
Source organism: Deltaproteobacteria bacterium HGW-Deltaproteobacteria-17 (assembly GCA_002841905.1). Taxonomy (GTDB): domain Bacteria; phylum Myxococcota_A; class Polyangia; order HGW-17; family HGW-17; genus HGW-17. The sequence continues at coordinate 2,318 of PHBF01000378.1, read as the reverse complement.
CAGAGCGTGGCCACGCCGGCCCCCGCCAGAACCAGGAATACCCCCTTCAAACCCAGCGCCAGGATCAGGTTGGCGCGCAGGATCGACCGGGTGCGGCGAGCTCGGCCGAGTGCCGCGGGAAGAACCGTGAGATCCTCTCCCATGAGGGCCACGTCCGCCACTTCGAGTGCCGCCGGGGTTCCCGCCACCCCCATCGCGATGCCCACGTCGGCGGACGCGAGGGCGGGCGTGTCGTTGATCCCGTCTCCCACCACACCGACCCGATGTCCGGCCCGCTGCAGCGCCAGTACCGCCTCCCGCTTTTCCCCAGGGAGGAGAGTGGCATGCACCGCGTCGAGCTTGAGCATCCGACCCACCGACTCGGCCACCGCCCGGTTGTCGCCGGTGAGCATGGCGAGGACCCCGATTCCGTGCGCCCGGAGTGCTGCGACTGCCGGTGCGGCCGACTCCCGGACGGTATCCGCGAGCGCCAACGCTCCGATCGGTCCCTGCCGATCCATCAGCAGCACACCTGTTTTTCCATCGTCGGCAAACCGTTCCACCAGCTCATGTGCCTCGGTGCTGCAGTTGCCGAGTTCGTCACAGACACGGAGGTTGCCGAGGAAGAGGTCACGTCCCTCGATATGGGCGCGGGCCCCACTCCCCGACATAGCCGCGAATCCGGTCGGCTCGGGTGCCACGATTCCCTCCTCCAGGGCGCGGGCCACGATGGCGCGTGCCACCGGATGTTCGGAGTGCCGCTCCACGCCCGCGGCGAGCCGGAGCACCTCCGATTCGGAGATCCCGTTCAGCGCCACCACGTCGGTCACCGCGAGGCGACCCTCGGTGAGGGTGCCGGTCTTGTCGAACACGACCGCGGTGATGTCGGCCAGGGCCTCGAGCTGGGCTCCACCCTTGATGAGCACGCCATGCCGCGCGGCGCCGGCCAGACCGCTGGTGATGGTGACGGGAGTGGCGATGACGAGGGCGCAGGGGCATGCCACCACGAGCAGGGTCAGCCCCCGCGTCACCCACATTTCCCACCCGGCCCCGGCGAGAAGCGGAGGAAGAACGGCCACCGCGAGGGCGAGCAGAACAACCAGGGGTGTGTAGATGGCGGCGAAGCGATCGACGAACGACTGCGAGGGAGCCCGCGAGGCCTGTGCCTCCTCCACCGCGTGGAGAATCCTCGCGAGACTGGTGTCGTCGGCGCGGTGGGTGACCTCCACCTCGAGACTCCCCGCCCCGTTGATCGACCCGGCGTAGACGGACATGCCGGGTTCCCGGTCCACCGGCACTGATTCTCCCGTGATGGGGGACTGATCGAGCGACGACGTTCCGCGAAGAATCACGCCATCGAGCGGCACCCGGTCCCCGGGACGGATCAGGATCTGCTCCCCCAGTCCGACACTCTCCACCGGCACCCGGACATCGCGGCTCTCGCGCCGAACCGTGGCCTCACTCGGGATGACCTGCATGAGCGCGGTGATCGCGTGCCGGGCTCGGCCCACTGCATAGCCCTCGAGCCACTGGGCCACGCCGAAAAGCCACATAGCGGCCGCGGCCTCGCCCCACTGCCCGATGATCGCGGCCCCGATCGCAGCGACAGTCATGAGCACGTGGATGTCGAGGGCGCGGTTCCTCAGGGCGCCGAGGGCCCGGGGAACCACGTACCATGAGCTGATCAGGGTGGCCGCGGCGAGGAGGGGCACCACGAGGGCGGGAGGGCCTCCGGTCCATGACACAAGCAGTCCCGAGCCCAGGAGCACACCGCCGGCGATCGCGGCGTAGAACCGACCCTTTCCCTGCGCCGGGGAACCGTCACCGGGGTCGATCACCTTGTAGCCGGCCCGTCGGATCGCGGCTGCGACTCTGGCGTCGGGGGGAGCCCCGGGTCCCCCCGCGACGTGCACCGTCCCCTGCATCACGTCCACCCGAACCTCGCCTATGCCGGGGAGGGTGCCGAGTGCCCGTTCGACGCTCGCGGCGCAGGAGGGGCAATCCATCCCTCCCACCCGGAACTGCCGAGGACGGGCGGTGTCAGAGCCGTTCATCGACGTGCTCGAAGCCGTCGGCCACGAGGTGGGTGATGTGGTCGTCGTCGAGACGATAGAAGGCGGTTCTGTTCTCCCGGCGGTAGCGGACGAGGCGAAGCTGGCGGAGGGCGCGAAGGGAGTGGGAGACGGCGGACTGGGACATGCCGAGCGCAGCGGCGAGGTCGCAGACGCAGAGCTCGGCGCGGGAGAGGGCCCAGACGATGCGGAGGCGGTTGGGGGCGCCGAGGGTTCGAAAGGTCTCGGCGAGGAGCATGACCGACTCGGCGGGCTTCATGTCGCGCC
>PHBF01000377.1 GCA_002841905.1 Deltaproteobacteria bacterium HGW-Deltaproteobacteria-17 | reverse complement strand
TCTCAGCCCCACCCCACCCGTTAGCGTATCGGAGATGATCGACATTGCTCTTCCTGGCGGAGCCTTCTCTGATGACGGGGCGTGGCCCCCCTCTTTAAGAGCGCCGACTTTTTGCGTACGCGGCGATCAGCCGCCGTCCCTTTCCACCCCTTTTCAAGGAGGTAAAGATGCCGGTCTTCGAGAGCCAAGCCAAGATGTACGAAGTATTGGGAACCCTCTTCAACCTGCTGGCCGATGACGCCACCGTCGGCCCCAAGTTCAACGCCGAGAAGATCAATCTCCAGTTCATCATCAACGATCCGGACGGCGAGATCTGGCTTCTGAACGGCGACCCCAAGCCGACGGTGAAGCTGGGCGATCAGGGCGACAAGGCGGACGTGCAGATGTGGATCGCCGGAGACGACTGCCACGACTTCTGGCTGAAGAAGCTGAACCTGCCGGTCGCGCTGGCCAAGAAGAAGGTCTCGGCCAAGGGTCCCATGGCCAAGGTGCTGGCGCTCCTGCCCCTGCTCAATCCGGCTTATGCGGCCTATCCGGGCATTGCCAAGGATAACGGCCTGCCCGTCTAGCCGACAGCCGTCTCGCCTACCTGAGGGGATGTGACATGGAAAAATGCATGCGTGAATACCAGGAGAACCGGCTGGAGGCGGCCAAGCTCGCCGGCAAGCTCATCCTGGCCTCCGCGACCACGGCGCCCAGAGTCGGAGGAATAGACGAGATCACCATCCACATGATCGAAGACCGTGATCGCATCGAGGAGATGGCCATACTGGTGGACAAGATGTCCGCGGAGAACGACAACTGGGACTTCTTCCGCTCCGACGCCGTGCAGATCCGGGATTCCGACGTCGTGCTGGTCGTTTCGGACCGGCGCTCCGGAGTGGATCCGATGGACTCGAACTGCAACCTCTGCGGCCAGACGCTCTGCGACTGGTTCAAGAACGTGCCCAAGCTCGAGGCACGTCCCGGCCTGGCCTTCACCGGCCCCTTCTGCCTGCTCCGCTCCATGAACATGGCCTATGCCCTGAACGGTGCCGTCTGCCAGGCCCGCGAACTCGGCATCGACCACGCCGTGAAGATGTCGGTGGGGGCGGCGGCGCTGCGCATGGGGTTGCTCCCCTACAAATCGGGCATCGCCCTGGGGATGCTCCTGTCCGTGACGGAAAAGAACCCCTTCCGCGACCTGCCCAGGCAGTACGCGGATTATAACTCGGCAACGCTGGAGAACAGGCTGGTCGGACGGCTCTTCCCGACCTTCCGGTCCATCTATTCCTAAAGGAGGTGCGGACGTGGCTATAACCGGACAAGCAGACCTCCTCGCCGGGGGCATGGATCGTGCCGTAGAGCTGATGGCCGTCGCGGCCAGCACGGCGCTCAAGTTCGGGCGGGGCAAGGTGAAGATACAGGCCATCGGCGCGGAGGAGTTCGGCATGATGTCCGACTTCCTCTCCTCCCTGGCGGGCGTCTCGCCGCTCTGCGACCGCGACGGGCGCAGCTTCGCCGACCTCGTGAACGAGGACACCCGTGCCATCATCATCGGGGGCAAGCGCAAATCCGTCTACAACTACGACTGCGGGGCCTGCGGCTTCGCGACCTGCAAGGAGCTGAACAGCTCCGAGCTGGTGGAGGGCATCGTCGCCAACGGTCCCTGCTGCCATTTCGCCGTCTACGACGTTCACATGGCGGCCATGGCGGCGTCGGCGATAGCCTGGCGCCTCGGCTTGCACTGCAGGGTCTTCCAGACAATGGGCACCGCGGCGTCATCATGCGAGTACATCGACGACTGTGATTTCTGCATCGGTGTCGGCGTGAGTTACCAGCCGATGGATCCCTTCTTCGACCGGCACAAGTACTGGACCGCCGAGGAGTGGCAGCAGAAGTTCTCGCAGGAATTCCCGAGCTTTACTAGGGGCTTCATGGGCGCCGTCGAATAAGGCACTCCCTCGAGCCGGAAGATCAACGATCAAGGAGGGCGATATGGCAGAAAGAAATCCGGCCTTGATCTCCAATCTCCTGGAGATGCGTTGCGAGGAGAAGCCGGACATGGTGGGACTCGTCTTCGAGAACGGGGGCGCTTACCCCGACGAGAAGCTGACCTATCGGGAGATCCTCGAGAACTCGATGAAGATGGCGGCGGGCCTCGCGGAACTGGGTTTCGCCAAGGGAGACAAACTGGCGCTGGTGCTCAGAAACGTGCCGGAGATAGTCTACGCGCTGGCGGCGGCCAGCTTCCTGGGGCTGGTCATAGTGCCCATCGATCCACGCTCCAAGGGCGACAAGCTCGCCTATCAGCTGCAGGACTCTACCGCGCGCGGCGTCATCAGCAGCGCGGATCTGATGCCCGAGGTGGAAGCGGCAGCGACGTCTACGCCCGACTTAAAAGTGGTCATCATGGCGCTGAAGCCCGATAGCGATCCGGCACTGGCGGATAAATATCGGACGACCAATGCCATGCTCGCGGGGCCGGCCGTTACCGAGCTGCGAGGGCGCATCGACGATCCGGCGCTGCCGCTCGAGATCATCTACACCTCGGGGGTGACCGGCA
>PHBF01000376.1 GCA_002841905.1 Deltaproteobacteria bacterium HGW-Deltaproteobacteria-17 | reverse complement strand
TGAAGAGCTACGACCTGTTCAAGAAACTTCAGAAAAACTAAGCAGGGTTCAACACGAAGCCCTCCCTGACGAGGGTGACCCCTTCGGGGTCCAGGTCCGGCAGGCAGAGGGTCAGCACGTCCTGCGGGCGGATCTGGGAGGTCGTCAGGTTCCGGATGTGCATCACCAGATGGACGCGGTCTCCATGGAGGACAGCCTCCAGGGAAGCCAGCGAGGGCCTTGCGTCAAAGATGCGATCGGGCTTGCCGGGGTGGGAGCGTGTCAGTTCCAGGGTGGGGGAGGCCAGGACCTCGCCGATTCGGAACCGAAGTTCGGACAGTTCCACCGCCGCGGCCGGTATGCGCAGCGACACGATCGAATGCGTGATCCGACGCGCCAGGCCGGCGGTCTGGGCTCCAATCCGTTCGCAGGACGTGAACACCAGTCCATGCACGGAGTTGGCGTTGAGGCGGGACAGGATGTCCTCCTGATCCGATGGCGGCGGGCTCTCGAGATGGACCTCGAGCAGCTCGTTTTGGCCTTCGGTGCGGTGCCCGAGGGCGGGCCCGAAGGTCATCTTCGGCTTCGGGTGGAACCCCTCCGTGTAGCGGGGGAAGAGGCCGGCCGCACGCAGGATGCGGGGGAAATGGTCGATCATCTCCAGATGGGACAGGAACACCGCGTGTCCGGTCTTGGAGTACGTCAGCAGGATGCGACAGGGGTCGGGGTCCGGACGCGGTGGAGCCAGGGGGACGAGCTCCTCGAGCGCCTGCAGGATGGCCCGCTTCTCCCTGGCGTGGGCGCGCGTGTCGCAGCCGGCGCCGCAGCCATGGCAGACCAGGTCATCGCCACCCTCGTTGAAGACCAGGCAGGGGGGGGTGGGCTCACCGGCCAGGGCACGGCGGTGCTCGGCCTGCAGGAAGGCTCGGGAGACGCCAGGATCGATGCGGTTCCACGGAAGGAACTCCTCCCATGAACGCTCGCGCAGGAACTCCTCCGGATCCACGCCGCAGGTCTCGAAGGCACGCGACCACAGGTCGTAGCGGAAGTGGTCGCGCCAGCCGTCGAAGCGCGCGCCGTTGCGGAAGGCCTCGAGGATGACGGGGCCCAGCCGGCGGTCGCCGCGGGAGAAGATGGCCTCGAGGTGACTCTCGACGGGGTTGTGGAAACGCAGGGAGAGGATCCTCGGGTTGACGTGGGACTCGATGAAGCGGTGCTTCTCGCGGAGGGTCGCCACAGGGGTCATCGCCAGCCGCTCGAAGGGTGTGTGGGGCTTGGGCACGAAGTTGGAGACCGAGCAGGTGATGCGAGGCGGCTTGCCGGCGGCGGCCCGCTGGGCGGTGCGGTGGACCTGGTGTCCGAGCTCGGCGATGGCCCTCAGGTCCTCCTCGGTCTCGGTGGGCAGTCCGCACATGAAGTAGAGCTTGATGCGGCTGTAGCCCTTCTGCGCCACGAAGGACACCGTGGACAGCAGATCCTCGGTGGTGACGTTCTTGTTGATCACGTTGCGAAGGCGGTCCGTGCCGGCCTCGGGCGCGAAGGTGAGCCCGCCGCCGCGGCCCGTGCGCAGGGCGTCGATCACGGCCTCGGAGAGGTTGTAGGCCCGCAGGGACGCCACCGAGAGTGACCCGTCGGCGGCTCCGATCACGCAGGCCAGCTTGGTCAGGAGTTGGTCGGCGCCCGTGTAGTCCAGCGTCGAAAGGGCCGTCAGCCCGATCTCCTGCTGTCCGATCTCGTGCAGGGCGCACTCGACCTGGGAGAACACCTCCCGTGGGGGGCGTTCCCTGAACGGACGGTAGGTCATTCCTGCCTGGCAGAAGCGGCAGCCCTGGTTGCATCCGCGGGACAGTTCGATGGCGGCGCGGGCGAACACGCTGACCAGCGGGACGGGGCCGGTGGCGGCGCCGGGATGACCGACCAGGTCGACGCGCGCCGGGCACACGGGCGTCTCGGGGAGGTGCTCCGGAGCCAGCGCATGGGGCAGCCGCGCCAGCCGGGCGATGCGTTCGGCCCGGCTCAGACCCTGGGCACGCCAGGCGGCTTCGGCGAGCATCCATTCCACGATCAGGGTCTCGCCGTCTCCGATGGCGAACACGTCGATGAAGTCTTCCATGGGGGCGGCATGCAGGGCCAGTGGACCCCCGGCGATGACGATCAGGTCCTGTTCGCCGCGGTCCCGGCGCAGGAGCGGGATGCCGCCCAGGTCAAGCATCTGCAGGATGTTGGTGAAGTGCAGCTCGAACTGGAGGGAGAAGCCCACCAGCGGGAAGTCACGCAGCGGCGTCTGCGTCTCCAGGGTGACCAGCGGAAGCCCCCGGGTGCGCAGCTGGGCCTCCATGTCGGGCCAGGGCGCGAACACGCGCTCGGCGGCCAGCTTCGGATGCGCGTTGACGCATTGGTACAGGATCGGGAGTCCCAGGTGGGCTGAACCGACCTCGTACACGTCGGGGAAGGCCAGGGCGATGCGGCCTTCGATGCCCGGCCCGGACTTGACGGTGGTGCGGGGTTCGCCGCCGAGATAGCGCAGCGGACGGTCGACGAGGGTGAACAGATCAGCGTAAATATGGGTCATGTGGGAGGTTGCTTCTC
>PHBF01000375.1 GCA_002841905.1 Deltaproteobacteria bacterium HGW-Deltaproteobacteria-17 | reverse complement strand
GGCGTTCCTGCGGGAGGACGGCTCCCCCATGCCCCTGGAAGAATACCCGGTCAACCGGGTCCTGGCCGCGGGCGAACTGAGGGGGCTGACCATGGGGGTCCGGCGTCCTCCGGTCGGCGACATCGTGTGGGCGAAGGTCAACGCCTACGCCGAGCATGACGGTGACGGGCGCCTCGAGCGGGTCGTCGTAACCTTCATCGACGTCACCGGGCGGACCCTCGCCGAGGCGCACAACCGGCACATCACCCAGGTATTGCGGGCCATCCGCAACGTCAACCAGTTGATCGTCCGAGAGAAGGACCGGGACCGGCTGCTCACCCTCGCCTGCGAGCTGCTCACCGAGACGCGCGGCTACCGGTCGGCCTGGATCTGCCTGCGGGACGCGACCGGCGATCGGGTGGCCTCGGCCGAGTCGGGGGCGGGCCCGTCGTTCGGGACGGTCCGCGCCAGGATGGACCGGGGCCACTGGCCTCCCTGTGTGACCGAGGCCCTCTCGACGAACGATCTGATCGTCCGCCGCTGCCGCACGCCGGAATGCGGAGATTGCCCGCTGGCCGCCGATCATGAGGATCTGGCCGTGCTGGCCGGCCCCATCGGGCACGGGGGGATGGTCCACGGTGCCCTCGTCGTCTCCCTGCCCGTGGAGATGGCCGGCGACGAGGAGGAGCAGTCCCTGTTCAGGGAGGTCTCCGGAGACCTTGGGCTGGCCCTGTTCCTCATGCGTAAAGAGAATGAGAACTTGCTGGCCCAGGCTGCGCTGCGCGAGAGCGAGGCGAAGTTCCGCACGCTCGTCGAGTCCTCCCCCGACGGGATCTACATCCAGACCGGAGGCTGCCTGCGCTACCTCAATCCGGCCATGGCCGCGATTTTCGGCGCCGCGGACCCCGCCACCCTGCTCGGCACGCCTGTGGTCGAACGCTTCACACCCGGGGATCGCCCGCTGGTGGCCGAACGCATCCGGCTGCTCAACGAGGACCGCCGGTCGGTGGACCGCCGCGAACTGAAGGTGCTGCGCCCCGACGGGACCCTGCTCGACGCCGAGTTCTCGGGCGTGCCCTTCGTGCACGACGGCCTCGACGGCGCGCTGGTCTTCGCACGGGACATCTCGGTGAGGAAGCGCGACTCCGATGAGCGCGAGAAACTGCGGTTCCAGCTGGCCCGGGCGCAGAAACTGGAGGCGGTGGGGCGCCTCGCGGGCGGCGTGGCCCATGACTTCAACAACATGCTCGGCGTGATCCTCGGCACCGGCGAACTGATGCTCGAACAGGTGCCCGAGGGTTCCGCGCTCCGGGAGGATCTCGAAACGATCCTGACGGCGGCCAGGCGCTCGGCCGACATCACCCGGCAGTTGCTGGCGTTCTCCAGGAAGCAGACCATCGCCCCGCGCGCCCTGGACCTCAACGCCGCGGTCCCGGATCTGCTGAGGATGCTCCGACGCCTGCTCGGGGAGGACGTGGATCTGGCCTGGATCCCGGCCCCCGATCTCTGGAACGTGAAAATGGATCCGTCCCAGCTGGACCAACTGCTGGCCAACCTCTGCGTCAATGCGCGGGACGCCATCGCCGGGGTCGGCCGGATCACCATCGAGTCCGCCAACGTGACCTTTGACGAGGCCTACTGCGAGAGCCACTTCGGCTTCACGCCGGGGGACTTCGTCATGCTCGGCGTCAGCGACGACGGCTGCGGCATGTCGCCGGAGATCCTCGAGCACATCTACGAACCGTTCTTCACGACCAAGAAGGCCGGCGAGGGCACGGGCCTGGGGCTGGCCACCGTCTACGGCATCGTCAACCAGAACGACGGGTTCCTCAACGTGTACAGCGAACCAGGCAGCGGGACCACCTTCCGGATCTACCTGCCTCGACACCAGGGACCCGTCAGGGAGCACCTGCCGCACCGCGGGGAGCCGATCCCGGCGGGCCGCGGCGAGTGGGTGCTCGTCGTCGAGGACGAGGTTTCCATCCTGAAGATGACCTCCTCGATGCTGAAGGGCCTGGGCTACCGGGTCCTCCCCGCCGGCTCCCCCGCCGAAGCCCTGCAGGTGGCCGGCGACCACGCGGGGTCCCTCGACCTGCTCCTGACCGACGTGGTCTTGCCCGGGATGAACGGGCGGGATCTTTCGGCGCGGCTGGTGCGGCGGTTCCCTCACCTGCGCACCCTGTTCATGTCGGGCTACACCGCCAACGTCATCGCCCACCGAGGGATGCTCGACGAGGGCATCCATTTCCTGCAGAAGCCCTTCTCGAAGCAGGACCTCGCCGTCCGCCTCCGGGAGGTCCTCGACGACCCGAACCCACGCGGCTAGGGAACCAATCCATTTTCACCGAAGACGGAGAAAACCAACACCGGCATGCAAGGGATCAGAAGGGGCTGGCCTCGAGGACGATGGCGTTGGTCGGGTCGGCCTTCTCGTTGCCGGGGACGACGCCCACGGCGGGATCCTGCCAGGTCATCTCGACGAGATCCAACCGGGCCGGGGAGACCGTCCCCTGGAAGTTGACGATGGCCCGGTCCTCGAACAGGTGCCCGAGGGTTCCGCGCTCCGGGAGGATCTCGAAACGATCCTGACGGC
>PHBF01000374.1 GCA_002841905.1 Deltaproteobacteria bacterium HGW-Deltaproteobacteria-17 | reverse complement strand
CCGCCGACACCGACGGCGACGGCATCCTCGACGGCGAGGAGGGCACCTTCATCTGCAACGCCAGCAACGAGCAGGGACAGGGCCGGCGTCCGGTGCAGTACCAGCGGCACCAGAACAACCTCTTCCACATCGCCATCGAGCAGGAAGCCGTGTTCTCCCACATGGATCCGCCCAACCCGACCCCCGTGGAGGGCGCCTCCGGCTTCGACATGACCGACCTCGACCATGCCAGTTCCGGCTTCGTGGTGTCCCGCGGACCCTCCGACGCGCTGCTGTCCCGCGAGGCATCGGACATCATCACGGGCCTGCGCACCCTCGGCGAGGTCGTCACCCTGTCGGGCGGCACGTTCATGCAGAGCCATGCGCTCAAGGAGCAGATCGTCAACGTGACCCTGTCCATGCGCGTGTCGGCCGCCACCAACCCCGGCGTGATCCGCAACCGCATCATCGCGCTGCTGCTCAACCGCAACCTGGCCGACTTCCCGACGCCGATCAACTCCCCGTTCACCAACTCCTCCAACGACTTCCTGGTGAACCTCATGGTGCAGCGCGACGCCACCGACAAGTCCCTCGTCATGGGCGCGGTGGCCACCTACAGCGACTGGGAGAGCCGCGAGCAGGTCAGTTTCCACGTGGCCGACGCCGGTTCGGGCGCCTGCATCGCCTCCGTGAGCGACACCACCGAGAACGAATGCGAGAGCTATCTGTACCGCGCGCCGGTGGCCGACATCGTCTGGGTCGTGGACGACTCCGGCTCCATGTCCGACGACCAGGACCGGCTGTCCAACGCCTCGAACACCTTCCTGCAGGTCGCCGCCACCCTTGGCCTGGCCTGGCGCATGTGCGTCGTGGACATGACCGAGGACAACGACGGCTCCTGCTGCACCGGCAACAACCAGTCGGGCGACATCTGGCTGTCGGCCGGGGTCCCCGGCGACGACACCAAGTTCCGCGAGTGCATCGCCGATCCGGCGGGTGCCCAGACGGCGGACGGAGGCTACGAATTCGGGCTCACCCAGATGCAGGCGGCCGTGGACCGTCACATGCCGCCCACGCAGGACTCCACCGTGAAATACCGCCCCGATGCCGCCCGCATCGTGTTCTTCATGTCCGACGAGGTGGCCAACGAGGTCGACCAGAGCGCCGACTACTGCAACGCCGACGCCCCGTACGACGCCAACGAGTGCCACTTCTTCGGCGGCTGCATGGCCAGCGATCTCATGGGTTGCCAATCCGTCATGATGAACACCGCGCAGATGATCACGTGCGAGGGCTACAGCGACGGCATGTGGAACCACAGCGACTGTGACGAGGTCTACCGCTGCATGGGCGACATGAGCGACGAGGCGTGGGATCCGATGCTGTGCGACCCCACCGTGCAGCCCTGGGTGGATTGGGCCGAGTACAACCAGGTCACCGCCTACGGCCTGCACATCCTGGCCTCGGATCCCCAGGAGTGCCAGGAAGGCGACAACGGCAACGCGACCTCCCCGCACGGCTATCAGGAGGTCATCAACCGCACCGGCGGCCTGATGGGCTCCCTGTGCCAGACCGATCTGACCACGACCATGGAGCTCATGATCGAGGACATGGCCGGCGCCGCCTCCCCCATCGTGCTCGCGCACACCCCGATCCCGGTCTCCCTGGCCGTGGCCATCGAGCGCAAGAACGCGGCCAACCCCGATCTGACCGACTACGAGGCGATCCCCCGCTCGAAGACCGCGGGCTTCAACTACAAGGCCTCCTCCAACCGCATCGTGCTGCTCGGCCAGCCGATGGATTACCCGCCCTACGAGGTCATCATCTCGTACGCACGCTGGGTCACCTCCGTCGCCCCGCCCGACTAATCGGTGATTGACTTTCAGAATGCTGTCCTGTCACGTTGTGACCTCAAGTGGCGCGCGTGCGCGGCCCGAACCCCTGCGATAGGCGGTTCTCTTTCCACGACACCCGGCAGTCCTTCCTCGGCGCCTGCAGGCGCCTGCGAATCGTTCCGTCAGGATTTTTAACATGCCTTTTCTTCCCATCCCTGCGCTCGCCCCCATCTTCCCCTACATCAACATCGGCCCCATGCAGTGGGGCGGCTTCACCCTTCATCCCTTCGGCATCCTGGTCGCCGCGGCGATCTTCACGGGCATGTACTTCGTGCAGCAGCGCGGGGAGCGGCTCGGCCTCAATCCGCTCACGGTGTCCGAGTTGGTGACCGTGACCGTGGTCATGATCTTCGTCGGCTCCCACCTCTTCGAGATCCTGGCCTACCAGCCCGACCGCATCCGTGAGGATCCCTGGGTGCTGCTGCGGATCTGGGACGGCATCGCGAGCTTCGGCGGACTTCTCGGACTGCTTGCTACGGCGATCTACTTCTCCGCGCGCGGGAAGATGTCCTTTTTGACCTCCACCGACGTGCTGATGTGGGGTGGCGTGCACGCCTGGATCTTCGGCCGTCTGGGTTGCTCCGTGGCCCACGATCACCCTGGACTGTTCACGGACTCCTGGTTCTCGGTGCGCTGGCCGGTCAACCACCCCGACCAGGCGCTGAACGTGCACGGGCTGGCGGGGAGGTATGACCTGGGG
>PHBF01000373.1 GCA_002841905.1 Deltaproteobacteria bacterium HGW-Deltaproteobacteria-17 | reverse complement strand
CGTGGGCAACGTCTGCAGGCGGGATCACATCGAGGTGCTGGCCGCCCAGGGGCTGGGGATCCCCCTGACGTCCTTTCCGGCGATCCTGGGCGAGCAGATCCTGCCCGGACGGCAGCCCGTGGTGGTGGCCGGCACCCACGGGAAGACCACCACCACCACGCTGCTGGCCTACCTGCTGGAGCGCTGCGACCGCAGGCCCGGATGGTTCATCGGCGGCATCCCCAATGACCTGCCATCGGCCTGCGTGACCGGCGAGGGGGCGCCGTTCGTCCTCGAAGGCGACGAATACGACACGGCCTTCTTCGACAAGGGATCCAAGTTTCTCCACTACCGGCCGCACGCGGTGCTGCTCACGGGAGTGGAGTTCGATCACGCGGATATCTTCGCGGACCTGGCTGCGGTCCGGGCGGCCTTCGAGGGCCTGGTCGGCCTGATCCCGGACGACGGGATCCTGCTGGCGTCGGCCGACAACGGCATCGCCACGGACCTGGCCAGGCGGCGCGTCCAGCTCACGTATGGCCTCGCAGGCGAGGACGCCGACTACCATGCCGTGACCCTGGAGAAGAGGGAGGGCGGCACGTCCTTCGAACTTCATGACCGCTCCGGTCCCCTGGGAACGTACTTCCTGCCGATGGTGGGTGATCACAACCTGCGCAACGCCGTCGGAGCCCTGGCCATGTGCGTGCGCCTGGGTGTGCCGGCCGACGCGCTGGCCGGGCCGCTGGCGGCCTTCACGGGCGTCCGGCGGCGCCAGGAGGAGCTGGGCAGCGGCCGGGGCATCGTGGTTGTCGATGATTTCGGACATCATCCGACGGCGATCCGGGTGACCCTCGAGGCGCTGCTGCAGCGCTATCCCGGGCGCCGACCGGTGCTCGTGTTCGAGCCACGTTCGGCCACCAGCCGCCGCGCGGTGTTCCAGAAGGAATATGCCCAGGTGCTCGGCGCCGCACCCCGCGTGCTCCTTGCGCCGGCCTACGACCAGAGCCGGATCCCGCCGGAGGACCGGCTGGACATGCGCCGCCTCGAGGCCGACATCGCCGCAGGCGGCACCCGCGTGACGACCCACCCGGACTTCGCGGACCTGCTCGAGACCCTGCGCGCCGAGGCCATGGCCGGGGATCTGGTGATCTTCTTCTCCTCAGGCGCGATGGGCGGCATCAAGCACACCTTCGCACGGGAACTGCAGCCTGCCATTGCGCATGGCCCTCGCGAATGAAGAAGGAGGCTGCCCGGGGGGGTGCGCCAGCTTGACCTGATCATTGATCGGGCAACTCCGTGGACGTCTTCCGTATTGCTTCAATTTCTTTCAGTGATGTGCTAACAATGCTTGTCCACCAACCCAGTCCAGGAGATGGAAAATGTCAAGCAGGATCGTACAAGTCATCATCATGTTGGCCGGTTGGGCATGGCTGTCGGCGTGCGACGTCAAGACCACCGAGGATCCCCGGTGCGGGGATGGCCGGATGCAGCCCGGGGAGGATTGCGATGGAGCGGACCTCGGTGGACGCACCTGCCTGAACTACGATTTTTACGGGGGCGACCTGGCCTGCAACGACGATTGCACAATGGATTTCACCGGCTGCATCGCCACGGGCGCCTGCGGCGACGGCGTCATCCAGACCGCCTTCGGCGAGAGTTGTGACGGCGACGCACTGGGCGACCAGACCTGCGAGTCCAGAGGCCTCGCAGGCGGTGTGCTGGCCTGCAACGACGACTGCACCTTCGACACCGCCGGCTGCGCGATCTGCGGCGACGGCACCATCATGGACCCGTTCGAGACCTGCGAAGGGGATGACCTGCAGGGATCCACCTGCACCAGCCTCGGCTACTATGGAGGGAACCTGGCCTGCGACGGGCAGACCTGCACCTTTGACACCGGCAACTGCGCCACCTACGGACGCTGCGGAGACGACGAGGTCCAGGCCGGGGAGGCCTGCGACGGTGCCAACCTGAACGATCGGAACTGCGAATCCTTCGAGTATTACGGAGGGGCGCTCACCTGCGGTGCGGACTGCCAGTTCAACTTCACCTCGTGCATCGAGGCCGGTCGATGCGGAGACGGCATCCTGCAGACCTGGAGGGAGGAATGCGACGGGACCGAATTCGGAGGCGAGACCTGCCGGAGCCTGCGTCACTGGTCTGGCACGGCGGTGTGCAACGGCAACTGCCAGATCTTCGGCTGCCTCGACGTCACACAGATCGCCGCCGGCGGTAGCCACAGTTGCGCGCTGATCTCCGACGGCACCGTGCGCTGCTGGGGCTTCAACTCCTTCGGCCAGCTCGGCGACGGCACCACCACCAACCGGCTCACCCCCGTGCAGGTCACCGGACTTTCGAACATCAAGGAGGTCGCCGTGGGGAACGACCACTCCTGCGCGATCTCCAACAACAACGGCATCGTCTACTGCTGGGGCGCCAACAACATGGGCCAGCTCGGCGACGGCACCACCATCAGCCGAACCAGCCCCACCCAGATCACGGGGTTGATCAACGCCAGCGCCATCGCCCTGGGCATGCAGCTCAGTTGCGCGCTCATATCCACCGGCACCGTGCGCTGCTGGGGCGCCAACACCTT
>PHBF01000372.1 GCA_002841905.1 Deltaproteobacteria bacterium HGW-Deltaproteobacteria-17 | reverse complement strand
GTCCAGGCCGAAGGCCCCGAGCTCGGCCGCGAGCCGGCTCTGGAATTCCAGCAGGTACGAGTCGACGGAGAAGCCGATGCCGAGCACGCGGGGGGTTCCCTGGGCGTCGTGGGAGGTGATGATGCGCTGGGCCTGCAGGTTCGGCGGGTCGGTGGGCAGCAGCCGGCGGCAGAGGTCCTGCATGCCGGGGATCAACGAGCGGCGGACGCTGCCGAGGTAGGCCAGGACCACGCAGAATGAATCGGGGTGGACCCAGGCGATGCGGGCGGCCGCGTCGGGTGGCAGGTTGCGCCAGATGCGGCTCTGGAGGTCCGCGAGCTTGCCGATGCTGTGGAGGTCCGGGACCAGGGCGACATGCACATGCACCAGCGCCGGATCCAGCTCGTCGGCTTGAAACTTCTTCGGGGAGGCGTCATCGACCATCGGGGATCCTGTTCCTTCAGTCAGTTCCGGGTCATGCGGGCTCAAAGCCGAGGGGGGCTCCGGTCACGCAGACCTGGTGCAGCGCCAGCAGGGCTGCGCGGGCGGTCCGTTCCTGGATTTCGCGGCGTCCGGCGCCGGCGAAGTCAAAGCGGCGCACCCAGGTGTTTTCGTGCAGCCGGACGGCGATGAAGACACATCCGACGGGCTTGCCGGGGCTTCCTCCGCCCGGGCCGGCGATGCCGGTGACCGCGCAGGACAACGTGGCGCCGTACAGGCGCTCCACCGCCGCGAGCATCGCGACGGCCACGGGTCGGCTCACCGCGCCGTGCTCCCGCAGCAGCGCCGCGGGGACCTCCAGGAGGCGTGTCTTCAACTCGTCGCTGTACGCGACAACGCCGCCGAGGTAGAACCCGGACACGCCGGGCACCCGTGTCAGCGCGGCCGAAATCAGGCCTCCGGTGCAGCTCTCGGCCAGAAAGAGCCGGTCGGCTGTGGACAGCCGGTCGGTTGCGGACAACCGGTCGGTTGCGGACAACCGGTCGGCTGAAGAAAGCCGGTCGCGGACCACGCCTGCCAGTTCATGCGCGAGAATGTCCATGGGAACGCCGCGAAACCTCCCCCGGGCGCCCGCAGGCCCCGGGGAGCGGTGAAAAACTCAGGGTTCGAACTTCAGGATGACGACGGAGACGTTGTCGTTGCCGCCGTTTTCGTTGGCCTTGTTCACCAGCGCGTTGACCATGTTCTCGAGCACCGGCTCGGCCATCATGATCTCTTCCATCTGCTTGTCGGGCACCATGCCTGACAGGCCGTCGGAGCAGAGCAGGAAGCAGTCTCCGGGCTGGATCGGCTCCTTCTGGATGTCGACGGCCACGGTCTCCCGCATGCCCAAGGCGCGGGTGATGACGTTCTTGTGCGGGAAGTTTCTCAGTTCTTCCTCGGTGACGTCCTTCTTGGCCTGGCGGTACTCCTCGAGCAGGGAGTGATCCACGGTCACCTGGGTGAGCTTGCCCTCGCGCAGCCGGTAGGCCCGGGAGTCACCCACATGGACCACCAGCAGCGTGTCTCCGAGGACCTTGAAGGCCACCACGGTGGTCCCCATGCCCTTGTACTTCAGATCCGTGGCCTGGGCCTGGAAAATCTTGTAGTTGGCCAGCTTGACCGAAACCACGAAGCGGTTTTCCTGGTAGGACATCGAGGGGTCCATCTTGTATGGCCAGGTGGCCTCCTGGTCCCCCTTGCTGTACTTGAAGAACTGCACGATCGACTCGGCCGCCATCTTGCTGGCGACCTCGCCCGAGGAGTGCCCACCCATGCCGTCGGCGACCAGGAAGAGATGCTCCTCAAGGTCGAAGGTGAAATAATCCTCGTTGTGATTTCGCTTCATTCCAACGTCGGTTTTGGCCACATAACGTATTCTCATCGGTGCGCTCCGGGGGAAAAGGTAAAAACAAATCGCCCGTAAAGTCAATCAAATTCATGAGCGAAGGGACTTTTTGCAATCATTGCGACGGGCCCCCATGGTTCCTAGGGGGTGCCCACCAGATCGTAGGCGTCCGTCTCGACGACCCGGACCGGGATGAAGTCGCCTGCGCGGCAGTCGCAGTTGGTCAGGATCACGTTGCCGTCGACCTCGGGTGCCTGGCCCGCATGGCGCCCGGTCCAGATCCAGTTCTCGGCGTCGAACTTCTCCACCAGAACCTGCACGGTGCGGCCCTTGAGCTTCTTCACCAGGCGGGTGGAGACCTTCTGCTGCAAGGCCATGAGGCGGTCGCGCCGCGCCTCGGCCGTGGCGCGGTCCACGCAGGGCAGGTCGTGGGCGCGCGTGCCCTCCTCGGGACTGTACGCGAACACGCCCAGGTGATGGAACCCCGTCTCCTTCACGAAGGTCTCGAGCTCGGTGAAGGCCTCCTCGGTCTCCCCGGGATGCCCCACCAGGAACGTCGTGCGGACGAACACGTGCTGCGGCAGCTTCTGCACCATCTTCACGACCTCGCGGGCGGTGGGGCCGTCGTAGCCCCTGCCCATCGCCTCGAGCACCGGTGTGGCCACGTGCTGCAGCGGCATGTCGACGTAGGGCACCACACGGGGCACAGTGAAAAGTTCGGCGAAGTCGGGCTCCAGCACGGCCGTGGGATACAGATACAGCAGGCGGATCCA
>PHBF01000371.1:1592-4174 GCA_002841905.1 Deltaproteobacteria bacterium HGW-Deltaproteobacteria-17 | reverse complement strand
GCTCCTTGCAAGGGGGCGCCGTACATAATAATAAGTGTCTCCCCGGCGCCCTGAAGTTGCTATCGGGAATAACGTAATAAGTCAAGCTGACTCGCGCCCCGATTGCGCGACCGCCCCTTCTACGCTACATTCGCCCGCGAGGAGGACCACCCATGATCAAGCCCGAAGCCTGGAAGATCCACAACCCGTCGGGGAGCCGCCGCGTGCTCGCCACCAAACGCCTGGTCGGGGAGCGCTGGCTCGAGGTGCTGGCCGCCTTCGACTGCCGCGTCGAGCTCTACGACGCCGAGGACATGTTCGGCGAGGCGGAGTTGATCGAGGCCATCGGCGATCAATGCGACGGCGCCCTGGGCCAGCTCAACGAACCCTGGAACGAGCATGTGCTGACGCGCTTCTCGGCCGCCGGCGGCAAGGTGATCTCGTCCTATGCGGTGGGAGTGAACAATATCGACCTGGGGTGCGCCAGCCGGCTGGGCATCGCGGTCTGCAACACGCCGGGCGTGCTCACCGAGGCCACCGCCGAGCTGGCCCTGGCGCTGGTGTTCGCGGCGATCCGCCGCATCGCCGAGGGCGACCGCTACATGAGAGAAGGCCGCTTCCTGGGCTGGTTGCCCCAGTTGATGCTCGGACGCCAGATCACCGGTCGCACCCTGGGCCTGTTCGGCGCCGGACGCATCGGCCAGACCGTCGCCCGCGCCCTGGCCGGCGGCTTCGGCATGGACGTGCTGTACTTCAACCCGCACCCGCGACCCGAGCTCGAGGCGTACGTCGCCGACCTCGCGGAGGTGGCCGGCAGGCACGGTCAGCCCGTCCCGTCGATCCGCCGCACCACCGACCCCGACGAACTGTTCGTGCACGGCGACGTCCTCGTGCTGCTGTCCTCGTACTCGCCGCAGCTGCACCACCTCGTCGACGCGCGCCGGCTCTCCCTGATGAAGCCCGCGGCCGTGCTCGTCAACGCCAGCCGTGGACCCGTGATCGACGAGGCCGCGCTGATCGCCCATCTGACGACCCACCCCGAGTTCACCGCGGGCCTGGACGTGTTCGAGTTCGAGCCGCGCCTGGTCGAGGGCCTCACCGATCGTCCCAACGTCGTGCTCTCGCCCCACACCGGCTCGGCCACCCTCGAGAGCCGCTCGAACATGGCGACGCTGGCCGCGCTCAACTGCGCCGGGACCCTCTCGCGCTGGCCGGCCAACACGGCGGTCTCCACGAACGAGCTGGCGACCGGCCCCCTGCGGCAGCTCGTCCCCAGCCTGCTCAACGCCAAAGAGCTGGACTGGCCCCTCGCCTGATCATTTTCTTCTCCCGTTCTTCCCCAAATCCTCTATAATGCGCCGCCAGAAAGAGGTCCCCCATGTCCCGCATTCTCGTCACGTCCGCCCTTCCCTACGCCAACGGCGACATCCACATCGGCCACCTGGTCGAGTATTTGATGACCGACATCTACGTGCGCGCCATGAAGCTCGCCGGCGAGGACGTGGTGTACATGTGCGCCTCCGACAGCCACGGCACGCCCATCGAGGTCAACGCCCGCAAGAAGGGCGTCACCCCAGAGGAGATGGTCGCCGAATACAACCGGCGTCACCTCGAGGACTTCACCGGGTTCCAGATCGGGTTCGACCGCTTCTACACCACCCACTCCGACGAGACCCGCGTCCACGCCGAGCGCATCTTCTCGCGCCTGACCGAGGCGGGCCTGATCTACAAGAAGGACGTCGAGCAGTATTACTGCGAGGAGGACAGGCGCTTCCTGCCGGACCGCTTCGTCAAGGGTGCCTGCCCCCGCTGCGGGGCCGCCGACCAGTACGGAGACTCCTGCGAGAAGTGCGGCGCCACCTACGATCCCACGGATCTGAAGGACTCGTTCTGCGTGCTGTGCCAGAAACACCCCACCCGGCGCTCGTCGCTGCACTATTTCGTGGACCTGGAGAAGGCGCGCCCCGAGATCGCCCGGTGGGTCGCCGAGGAGACGCACCTGCATCCGGAGATGCGCAACTGGCTCGAGGTGAACTTCCTGAAGAACGAGCTGCGCCCGTGGGACATCTCCCGGGATGCGCCCTACTTCGGCTTCCGGATCCCGGGCGAGACCGACAAGTTCTTCTACGTGTGGCTCGACGCCCCCGTGGGTTACATCGGCACGACGCAGAAATTCTGTGACGAGCACGGGCGCGACTTCGCCGGCTACTGGGAGAAGGGCGCCGACTGCCGCATCGTCCACGTGATCGGCAAGGACATCACCTACTTCCACACCCTGTTCTGGCCCGCGATGCTCCACACCGGCGGCTACAACCTGCCCGGGCGCGTGCAGATCCACGGCTTCCTCACCGTCAACGGCGAGAAGATGAGCAAGAGCCGCGGCACCTCGATCACGGCCCGCACGTACCTCAAGCACCTGGACCCCCAGTTCCTGCGGTTCTACTACGCCAGCAAGCTCGGCCCCGGTCCCGATGATCTGGATCTGAACCTCGAGGAGTTCGCCCTTCGCGTCAACGCCGAACTGGTGAACAAGATCGCCAACCTCGCGTCCCGCAGCGTGGCCCTGCTGTCCAAGCGGCTCGAAGGCCGGACCGGCGGGCCGG
>PHBF01000371.1:0-1581 GCA_002841905.1 Deltaproteobacteria bacterium HGW-Deltaproteobacteria-17 | reverse complement strand
CGAACTTCGAGTTCGCCCGCGCGACGCGCGAGATCTGTGCCATCGCCGAGGTCGCCAACAAGTATCTGCAGGACGCCGAGCCGTTCAAGCTCGTCGGCGCCGAGCCCGAGAAGGCCCGCGCGATCCTCTCCTCGGCGCTGGCGTTCGTGCGGAGCCTGGCGATCCTGATCGGCCCCGTGCTGCCGCTGCTCAAGGAGCGCACCGAGAAGATGTTCCAGGCCACCGTGCCGTGGACCTTCGCCGACGCGGACTTCGCGTTGGCGCCGACGCAACTGACACCCTTCGAGCGGCTGGTGGACCGCGTGGACCCGGCCGTCGTCGAGGCCATGATCGAGGACACCCGCGCCCAGTTCGCACCGCCGGCCGGACCCGGGGACCGGGTCACGCCGTTCAAGGAGATCATCGAGATCGACGACTTCGGCAAGCTCGACCTGCGTGTGGCCACCGTGCTCTCCGCCATCAGGGTCGAGGGCAGCGACAAGCTCCTCCAGGTCTCCGTGGACCTGGGACGCGAGAAACGCAACATCTTCGCCGGGATCGCCCAGCACGTCGATCCGGCGACGCTGGTGGGCCGCCAGGTGGTCGTGCTTGCCAACCTCAAGCCGCGCAAGATGCGCTTCGGCGTCAGCGAGGGCATGATCCTGGCCGCCGAGGACATCGACGGGAAACTGTCCGTGCTGGGTCCGCTGACGGACCTCTTCCCGGGCGCGACGATCTCCTAGGAGCCCCCATGACGCCCTTTCCCTGGCTGATCCTGTCGTTCCTGCTGAGCCCGCTGGGGTATTTCTATGTCGACGCCCGCGGGGTCGACGTGATCTCGCTGACGGTCGCGTCCTGCGCGGTCTCGGCCGCCCTGGTGGGGGCGATCTTCTCGCGCCTCACGCGCAGGTACCACGTCCACGCGATCGTCGCCCTCTTCCTGGCGGCCTTTCTGCTCGCCACCAACGTCTACTTTCTCATGTAGCCATTCTCCTTCGACGATGACGGGATCACCCGTCTTCTCCGCCCCCCCTCCGTCTTTTCCGTAGTCTCTTCCTGCTTCACAGCTCTCACTGCGCACGTCCGGTGCGGGCGGGATTGCCCCGGCCGGTGGACCACAGGACGCAGCCGGTCCCGGCGCCCGGGACGGTCCACAGTTGCACGCCGCCCAGACCGGCGCCCAGCGTGTCCTTGAGCGAGATCAGGATGTCGAGCTGGCCATCCCCGTCGACGTCGCCCACGGTGGGCGGGCTCATGGAGCCGCGCAGCGCGATGGGAACCTTCTGCAGCAGGGCGCCGCCGGCGCCGAGGATGATCAGGTGGGAGCGATCGTCGGCCATGGCATAGGTCGTGAAGAGCACCTCGGGGCTGCCGTCACCGTTGAGATCGGCGATGACCGCGCCCGAGGCGCCGACGAAGGACGACATCGGTCCGTTGAACTCGTAGGCCCACAACTCCTCGCCGTCGGGGGAGTACGCGCGCATCAGGCCGTCGTAGGAGGGCACCACGATCTCGGGCCGCTCGTCGCCGGAGAGGTCGCCCACCGCCGGCGCCGGGGCGACCCTTGGCCGGATCGCGCGGATCGATCAGGTCGGTCGCCCA
>PHBF01000370.1 GCA_002841905.1 Deltaproteobacteria bacterium HGW-Deltaproteobacteria-17 | reverse complement strand
ACACGATCTCTCCGATCGGGCAGGTGGCCGTTCCCTTGATCGTCGCGGAGGATGGAATCTGGGTGGGGGATGTACGTGTGTCTACCGTCAGAGCCACCGCAGTGGCGCGGGTGGATATCAACAATGACTTCCGTACGGACCTCGCGGTGTCGACTTCGACGGGCCTGGAGATTCTTTCGCAAACCGAGGACGGTCGGTTTGTGCCCATCGCGCGGTCCGCACTGCGCGCCACCGGACTGGACCGCACGGCCATCCGTCGCATCTGGAGTGCAGATGTGGATCTCGATGGCGACCTGGATCTGGTGGTGGCTCCCGCGTCCGCGGGGCCGTGCCCCACGGTCTCAAGATCGAGGTCGAGGTGCGCGACGAGCGCGAGGCCGACGAGGCCGTGGCCGCCGGCGCCGAGATCCTGCTGCTGGACAACATGTCCCCGGAGACGATCCGCCTGATCTGCGCCAGGCACCGGGGCAGGGCCTCCTTCGAGATCTCCGGCGGGGTCAACGGGGCCAACCTCGACGACTACCTCGGGCTGGGGGCGGACCTGCTGTCCATGGGCGCCCTGACGCACAGCGTGAAGGCCGTCGACATCTCCATGAAGATACAGGTGAACCGATGAAGATCTCCTGGTGCTGCCTGCTGCTCCTGCTGGTCTCCTGTGCCCCGCGCCAGGATGCCTGGGAGCGCGTCTCCTCGAACCCCACCTTGCCGACCCTGCGGCGCTACATCCTGGATCACCCCGGCACCGAGGAGACCCAGATCGCCCGCCTGCACCTGGAGCGGCTGTCGGCCCGCTCGGCGCTGGCCGCAGGCGGCATCGCCCCCCTGCAGTTGCACCTGCAGGCGTTCCCTGCGGGCACCCACGCCGCCGAGGTGCGCAGCCGGCTCATGGCCCTGCGTGCCGCCCGCGCCATCGCCGAGGACACCCCCTGGGCGCTTCTGCGGTTCCTGTACCTGCACGCGGACGCCGCCGAGGCGCCGGCCGTGCGCGACCGCCTGGAGCAGACCTGGTGGAAGCAACTGCAGGCCATGCCCTCCCCCCACGGGCTCAAGCAGTACCTCGAGGTGTTCCCGGCCGGCCTCCACGAGGCCGAGGCCCAGGAGCTGCTGGCGCGCGTCATCTTCGAGAAGCTGGGCCCCGAGCCCGATCCCGAGCTGCTGCGCATGTTCGTGCTGAACCACCCCAAGAGCCCCACCGGAAAGCGCGCGCTGGCCATGCTCCGTGAATGGGAGCGCTCCGAGACGCTGGTGTCCGGAGAGACCGCCACGATCGCCGAGCTCCTGCGCCGCGGCGAGAGCCTGCCCGAGGAGCTGGTCCGGGTCTCGTTCTCCGCCCACCTCGAGGCCGCCCTGTGGTCCTTCGATCTGGACCTGCTCGGCCAACTGTGCGACGCCGCCCCCGGGCGGTGCGACGCCCAGCTCCCGGCGGCGATCCAGTACTGGAGAAAGATGGCGCCGCCGGCCCGGGAACGCCTGGCCCAGACCGTCCGCGCCGCGGGTCCGTTCCGCCCCATGCCGGCCCTTCGCACGCTCGAGGTCGCCCTCAACGTCGAGGATCTGCACACCGTCTGGGTGGCCCTGCGCTCCCTGTCGCACCGGCCCGAGCCCCGGGCCTTCGCCCTGCTGCTCTCCCGCGCGGGACACCCCGACTCCGCGATCGCCTGGCCGGCCGCCGACGCCTGCCGCGCCTGGCTCGCCCGCTGGCCTTCGCGCGGCGCGGTCCTGGCCGCCTTCGAGCTGCGGCGCCGACAGAACCGGCGGGATCAGTTCCCCTCCCTGGTCCAGAACGCGCTGTTGTCGGAGTTCCTCCGGCGCCCCCTCCCGGTCGCCGACATCGCCCGGCTGAAGCCCGCCGAACCGGTCCTGCTCTCCACGCTCGTGCTGCAGGTCCTGACCGTCCCGGCGGCCCCCTGGAACGCGTTCATCACCGAGCTCAACGCCTCGATCGCCCGGCTGCGTGAGCTCTTCCCCGCCGCCCCCGATCGCGCCTCGTATCCCCTGGCCCGCAACCTCGTGCGCCGCATGTACCGGTTCCAGCTGCTGCTCGAGACGCTGCGGTTCGCTCCGGGGCCGTTCTCCACCGCGGTCTCTGACCGCCTCGCCCAGGCCCAGACGCTGGTGACCGAGTGGGAAGCCAGGCTCTCGGGCTTCCCCGACTACATCCCCAGCGCCGAGGACCCCCTGGCCGCCCAGATCCAGGCCCATGAGGCGAACCGGAAAGCCGCCCGGGACCGGCTGGCTGCCAGTGCAGATCCCTTCGGCGGCACCTGGTGGAAGATCGCCCTGGGTGTGACGACGACGCCCCCACCTGCCGGCAACGGACCGTGAACGAACCTTCACACCCTGGTTTTTTGTTACAACTACGCCCGTCAACCATTCACCCCGCCCGCTCGGTCGCTTTGCACCGATTTTTCTTGCAAAATCAAGGGAAGTTGATCCGGGGGAGACGCCGTCTTTTTCGGCGGAATGGAAAAAACCACCTGACAAACACCGATTTTGGGCTATAGTGCCTTTTGGCACAGCCCTTGCTCAAGGTTTGCCCGACGATTGGAGGTTCACCATGAGACACGTCACTTCAACCCTTCTGGTTTCCCT
>PHBF01000369.1 GCA_002841905.1 Deltaproteobacteria bacterium HGW-Deltaproteobacteria-17 | reverse complement strand
CGACTGGGATCCGGCGCGCTACCCCGGCAAGCCCGAGATCTGCGGCAACGGCATCGACGAGAACTGCGACGGCTCCGACAGCACCAACTGCGCCACCGCGTGCCAGATCGCCGCCTACGAGAAGAGCTACCAGGGCTGCGAGTATTTCGCGACCACCACCATGAACGCGCTGCTGTCCTCCACGTTCTTCGGCGACTTCGCGCTGGTCATCTACAATCCGAACAGCACGTCGGCCACGGTCTCGATCACCAAGGGAGCGACCTCCGTCGGCTCGGGCACCATCTCGGCGAACTCCCTGCAGGTCTTCTACCTGACCATGGACCAGGAGCTGCGCCGTGGTTACAACGGGGCATGCACCGACACCTGCTGGTCGAAGAACATCTTCACCGACACCGACGGTGCCTTCCGTGTGGTCACGAACAACCCCGTGACCGTGTACCAGTTCAATCCGTTCAACTTCGCCATCGGCGCGGTGTACTCCTACTCCAACGACGCCTCCCTGCTGCTGCCCAAGCACGTCATGACCAACAACTACATGGCCACGACGATGTCCACCTTCTGGAACAACTCCTCGGGCTTCATCAATATCGTGGGCACGGCCGACAACACCACGGTCCAGGTCACCTACAACGGAGACGTCGAGGGCGGCCCCACCCGTGGCCAGACCGTCAACTACACCCTGCACATGCATGACGTCCTCAACATCCCGTCGAAGTTCTGCACCGCCGGCGCCAACCTCTTCTGCGGGGATCAATACGATCTGACAGGCACCACCATCCGGGTCACCGCCGGTGATCCCGTGGCGGTCTTCGCCGGCCACAACTGCGTCTACCTGCCGGGCGCATACTCCGCCTGCGACCACCTCGAAGAGCAGATGATGCCCCTGGAGACCTGGGGCAAGAACTTCGTGGCGGCCTACACCGCCCCCTTCACCGGGACTGCGGGCGTGGCCAACATGTACCGCGTCGTCGCCGCCGAGGACGGCACGGTGGTGACCTTCACCCCGGCTGTCCGGGCCGTGGCCAACCTGAACAAGGGTCAGCACGTGGAGTTCACCGCCACCGTCGACTTCTCGATCACGGCCACCAAGCCCGTGGCCGTCACCCAGTTCATGCTGGGCCAGCAGTACTTCGCCGGGGCCACCACCGGCGACCCCTCCATGACCCTGATCGTGCCCATGGAGCAGTACCGCAAGAACTACACGTTCACCGTGCCCTCCTCGATGACGAACAACTTCGTCAACATCATCAAGCCGGTGGCGCAGCCCGGCAAGAACGCGCCGACGATCTACTTCGACGGCGTGGCCATCCCGGAGGCCAGCTTCTCCACGGCCATCGGCACCACCTATTTCGGCGTGCACCGCCGCACCATCAGCACCGCCCCGTACAACCACACGATCACGTCCTCCCAGCCCTTCGGCATCATGGTCTACGGCCACGCCGCCAACACGTCCTACATGTACCCGGGCGGCCTCGACCTCAACATCCTCAACATCGTCGAATAATCAATTCCCTCCACCTGGTTGGGCCATCGTGCCCACCGCCTTTTCTCTGTGCAAAGCGCTGACCGTATTGCGAAAATGGGGAACGCCTTTTCTCCAATTGTCAAATATTTTCCGTTGTAGAAATCCCGTTTTCAGCTATGCTAATACGAGGGTCGATTTTCATTATTTCACTTCTGCCAAACATCATCTCCCCTGTCGCGGAGGTCTCCATGCGTACCAAGCTCTTTTCTATTTTTTCCTTGCCCCTCCTTGTCTCCGCACTGCTGTTCATGGTTCCTCGGACAACCCAGGCAGCCGAGCCGGATCCGGCTATTTATTTACTCATAGACACCTCCGGTTCCATGCTCATGAACATCGCCGGCACCACCAACACCTGGGGTGACGGCAGCTCCGAGCATCCCGGGGTCAACGGCACCTCCTCCCGCTTCTACATCGCCAAGGAGGCCATCAAGTCGGTCCTGAACTCCTACGGCGAGGTCCGCTGGGGCATGGCCCGATTCCAGCAGCGCAGCGGTCTGAACTACCTCTGCTCCTGTTCGGACGAAATCCCCAACAACACCTCCGGCTGCAGCAGTTATGGCGGGCTCTGGGCCGCCCTCGACGCCTGCCGGCTCTGCGACATGATGCAGGACTATCCCGACTATGACGAGCCGGGAACCCATGACCGTGTATGCATCAACTACGCCGGCGGCATCCTCGACGGCTGCCGGGATCCCATCTCCAACGCAGCGCTCACCGGCGCGGACATCCTGGTCCCCCTGGGCGCCAACAACGTCGCCAACATCGTGAAGTGGATCAACCACGCCGAGACGGACTCCAACGAAGGCGGCTACCTCGTCGGGCAACCTCCCGGCGCCCAGCCTGATCCCGAGCTGCGCGCCACCGGCGGCACGCCCATCGGCGGCTCCCTGCAGACCATCTACAACCAGCTCTCCGCCACCGACATCCACGCCGACGCCCTGCGAGGCTGCCGCCCCTACACCGTCATCGTGCTGACCGACGGCGCCGAGTCCTGCAACACCAACCCCGTGACCGTGGCCACCTCCCTGCGCTCGGTCCCCGACAACCTGTCCACCTGCACGACCAACGCCCAGTGCCCG
>PHBF01000368.1 GCA_002841905.1 Deltaproteobacteria bacterium HGW-Deltaproteobacteria-17 | reverse complement strand
GAGGCGTCCAGACGCCCGGGTTGGGCTCGCACCAGGCACCGCCGTTGCCCTGGTCGATGTAGCAATGCGTATAACTCGGGCACTTCATGGTGTCGCAGGGATCATCCTGGCACTCGCCGAGCACGCACACCTCGCCCCAGTTGCAGGATGTGACATAGCAGGGATCCGTCTCGCAGGCTCCGTCGATGCAGAGCAGACCGGACTCGCAGAACACGTTGGCGCACGCGTCGGCCACGCAGGCCTGCTGCTCCACGTCCCAGCGCTCGCCCAGGTAGCAGAAGGGGACCTCGAGACATTCATAGGTGCAGGTCTCGGCGGTCTCGCAGGCCGACCGGACGCAGTATTCAGAGGTGAAGTTGCACGGCGAGGCGGCGCAGGGGGCGCCCACGCAGGCATGATTCACGCACAACTCCCCGTTGGGACAGGAGGCGCCAGGGGCGGAGCAACTGTCGTCGAAGCAATAAAACTCCGGTTCGGTCTCGTGACCGACCTGCCCGGAATACCGGTTCACCCAGCATCGCTCGAACCACTCACAACTGTCGGACTCGCAGGGATCCGCGCATGCGCCGTCCCTGCAGACCTCGTTCTCGGCACAGTAGATGCCTCCGCAGGGGGCCAGCTGGGGATAACAGAGATGGGTGCCGGTCAGATCCTGGGGCTCGATGCAGGCGTAGCCCGCCGGACAGGCCTGCTCATCGGAGGGATCGCAGATCAGGCGGCACTCGGCCGTGTAGCAGACTTCATTGGTCGAACAGATGTCCCCCGTGTCAATCTCGCCGTTGCAGTCGTCATCGATGCCGTTGCAGATCTCGGCGGTCGGGCCGTTGCCGCCCACGCACACGAGGGCGCCGTTGATGCACTCGTTGTTTCCTTCGGAGCAGGCGCCTTCATCTTCGCCGCAGGGACCACCCACGCGCGGATCTTCAAGAAGCTCGGCGGGCTCGTCCACCAGGCCGTTGCAGTTGTTGTCCAGGCCATCACAGAGTCCCGGTTCGGGATCACCACCACCGTCACAGACCACGTTGCCGTCGATGCAGGCGCGGATGCCGGGAGCGCAGACGCCGACACCACCGCAGGGTTGACCCATGCCGGGGATGCCTTCGTCGATCTCGCCGTCGCAGTCATTGTCGATGGTGTCACAGACCTCCTGGTCAGGCACGACCAGGCCCTGGCAGTTCCCCCACCCGCCGGCGGCGCATTCGCGCGTGCCGACGGCGCAGATGCCCTGACAGATCCAGGTGCCGTCGACCTGCTCCTCGCAGCCGCTTCCGGGGCCGGAACCCGGCGGGTAGCAGACCTCCGTCAATCCTTCGTCGATCTGCCCGTCACAGTTGTTATCGAGGCCGTCACAGATCTCCGTGTCCGGAATGACCGCGTTCTCACAGTCACCCCAGGCACCGCTGTCGATCGGACACGTTCGCACGCCGGGGGAGCAGATGCCATCGCAGTCAAACGAGCCGGTGCCGGAATTCCAGGTGCAGCCGAACTCACCCACGGGATAGCATCCTTCCTGCAGACCGTCGGCCTGGCCGTCGCAGTCATCGTCCAGTCCATTGCAG
Source organism: Deltaproteobacteria bacterium HGW-Deltaproteobacteria-17 (assembly GCA_002841905.1). Taxonomy (GTDB): domain Bacteria; phylum Myxococcota_A; class Polyangia; order HGW-17; family HGW-17; genus HGW-17. The sequence continues at coordinate 1,058 of PHBF01000368.1, read as the reverse complement.
GACTCCAGGGTCGCGCCCAGCATCGGGTCGCAGACCTGGGCCACGCCGGCCACGCAGTTGTCCACCGAGTGCAGGCAGACGCCCTGACCGCAGGTGGTCTGGCCCATGTCATCGACGGAACCGTTGCAGTCGTCGTCGGCGTTGTTGCAGAGCTCAGGGATGGGGCGAACCTCGCCGCCACAGGTACCCCAGGCGCCCGAGGCGCAGCTCTGGGAACCGGCGACGCATGTGCCCACACCCAGCGTTCCGCTGGGGCCGGTGTAGCAGGTCCTCGTCAGGCTCTCGTCGACGCTGCCGTCGCAGTCGTCATCCAGGGCGTTGCACTCTTCCGCGCGGGGGAGGACGTCCGCCACGCAGGCCCCCCAGGAACCGGCCGCGCAGACGGCGTTGCCCGGCGCACAGATGCCCGTGCAGTCGAACACGCCGCTCCCCGGCGCTGTCTCGGTGCAGCCGAAGCCGCCCGAATAGCAGTTCCTGGACAGGCCGTCATCAATGGTACCGTCGCAATCGTCGTCCAGATTGTTGCACGATTCCGCAACAGACCCTTCCATCGGGTTACAGGTCTGGATGGTGCCGCCGCTGCAGTTGTCGATGGTATGTTCGCACACGCCCAGTCCACAGGTGGTGTTGCCGAAACCTTCGTCGAGGCTGCCGTCGCAGTCGTTGTCCATGCCGTCGCACACCTCGGTCTGGGGGATGACAGACCCGGAGCAGGAGCCCCAGGCGCCGACCGAGCAGAACCGGGTGCCCGCCTGGCAGTTTCCGGTGCAACTGTACGTCCCGCTTCCGGGGAACGTCTCCGTGCAGCCCGCCGTCGCCGTCGGATAGCAGCCGCCGTAGAACTGGTCCACCAGGCCGTCACAGTTGTCGTCGATGTTGTTGCAGAGCTCGGCGGTGGCCCCCTCGAGGGGGTCGCAGGTCTGCGTCACGCCGGCGATGCAGCGCGGCACGGAATGATTGCACACCCCTGTGCCGCAGGTCAGGTTGCCCATGTTGTCGACCGAGCCGTCGCAGTTGTCGTCGACGTTGTTGCACGTCTCCGTGACAGGACGGACCTC
>PHBF01000367.1 GCA_002841905.1 Deltaproteobacteria bacterium HGW-Deltaproteobacteria-17 | reverse complement strand
CGCAGGAGGCCGAGCACCCGGAGGTGTTGAAGCCCAGGCAGGTGCCCAGGCAGGCCAGGCCGGTCGCGTTGAAGTAGTTGTAGTCCGTGCAGTCCACGCCGTTGAGGTTGGTGCCGTCGCACTGCTCCTCGGAGGCGATGACGATGTTGTCGCCGCAGACTGCATGGCACACCGAGGGGTTGCCCGAGCAGGTCCAGCCGGACTCGATCGCGCAGGCGTTCGAGCAGCCGTCGCCGCCGGCGGTTCCGCCGTCGTCGCAGCCCTCGCCGGGCTCCACGATGCCGTTTCCGCAGCCGGCCGAGCACCCGCTGGTGTTGTAATCGGAGCAGTCGGGCAGGCACGCGAGCGTGCCGGGGTTGACGTAGCCCAGATCGGTACAATCGGTGAAGCCGTCCAGGTTGGCCCCGTCGCAGACCTCGGCGCCGACGACGTTCCCGTCACCGCAGACCTCATCGCACACGGAAGGCGTCCCGACGCACGCGAAGCCGAACTCGACATTGCACGTGCTCGAGCAACCATCATTGTTCGTGGTGTTGTCGTCGTCGCAGTGACCGGCGGTCAGTTCTACGCCCACGCGCAGGCCGTCGCCGCACTCCTCGCTGCAGACGGTCGGGTCGGTGCCCACGCAGAGCCAGCCGGTCTCGATCGTGCAGGTGCTCGAGCAGCCGTCGCCATCCTCGGCCGGGACCACGTCATCGCACTCCTCGGTGCCGCGGACATGCCCGTCGCCGCAGGGCGTCGTACAAATGGATGGCGTTCCCACACAGGACCAGTAGGCCTCCACGGTGCAGGTGCCGTCGCAGCCGTCCAGCGGCGTGGTGTCGCCGTCGTCACAGCGGCCGGCGTTCAGTTCGACGCCGACACGCAGGCCGTCGCCGCAGGCGGGCGTGCAGACGCTGGGGGTCCCGACGCAGTTCCATCCCACCTCCTTGTTGCAGTTGGCATCGCAGCCATCGAGGGGGGTCGTGTTGCCGTCGTCGCAGCGGCCCACGTTCAACTCGACGCCGACGCGCAGACCGTCGCCGCAGGTCGGGGCGCAGGTGGAGGGAACACCCGAGCAGGTGTATCCCGCTTCAATGTTGCAGGTGCTCGAGCAGCCGTCGCCGTTGTTCGTGTTGCCGTCATCGCAGCGACCCACGTTCAGTTCGGCGCCCACGAGCTGGCCGTCACCGCAGAACGGGGTGCAGGTGGTCGGATCCAGCCCCGCACAGGTCCAGCCGGATTCGACGCTCAGGCAGTTCGCCGCACAACCGTCACCGCCGCTGGTGTTTCCGTCGTCGCACACCTCGGTGCCGCGACGGTGGCCGTCGCCGCAGGTCGTGGTGCACGTGGTCGGATCGGTGCCCACGCAGGTCCAGCCGAGCTCGGTGCTCAGGCAGTTGGCTGCGCAACCATCACCGGGCAGGGTGTTGCCGTCGTCGCACACCTCGGCGCCCCGACGGTGGCCGTCGCCGCAGGTCGTGTAGCAGACCGAGGGTGCGCCGTTGCAGGTCCACCCGATCTCTGTCAGGCAGGAGGAGGAGCAGCCGTCGTTGGAGTTGGAGTTGCCGTCATCGCAGGTCTCGGGACCGACGATCCGGCTGTCGCCGCACACGGCCGAACAGAGGGTGGGCTCGCCACCGTTGCAGGACCAGCCGATCTCGTTGGCGCAGATGTTGGAGCAGCCGTCACCGCTGATGGTGTTGCCGTCATCGCAGGTCTCACCGCCGCGGATGCGCGAGTCGCCGCAGATCGTGTTGCAGACCGAGGGCGCGCCGGTGCTGCAGTTCCAGCCCAGTTCGACGGTGCAGGTGGCCGAGCAGCCGTCATTGGGGTTGGTGTTGCCGTCGTCGCACCGTCCGGCGGTGGCTTCGACGCCCACACGGATGCCGTCGCCGCAGATCGGGTTGCAGACCGTGGGATCAGTGCCGGAGCAGGTCCAGCCGGTCTCCCGCGTGCAGTTGAAGGCGCAGCCGTCACCGCTGGTGGTGTTGCCGTCGTCACAGGCCTCGGAGCCGCGCAGGTGGCCGTCGCCGCAGGGGGTCGTGCAGACGGAGGGGGCGCCCAGACAGGTCCAGTACTGCTCGCGCTGGCAGGTGTTGGAGCAGCCGTCCAGGTTGACGAGGTTGCCGTCGTCGCACTGCTCGGAGCCCAGGATGACACCGTCACCGCAGGACGCCGTGCATACCGAAGGCGCGCCGGTGCAGCTCCAGCCGGGCTCGATCTGGCAGGTGGAGGAGCAGCCGTCGCCGCTGGAGGCGTTGCTGTTGTCGCACTGCTCGGTGCCCACGATGCGGCCGTCGCCGCAGATGGCGTAGCAGTAGGAGGGGGAGCCGGTGCAGCTCCAGCCCTGCTCGATCGCGCACGTGGCCGAGCAGCCGTCGTTGGGCGCGAGGTTGCCGTCGTCGCAGCGGGTGGACTGGGTCTCGGCGCCCACGCGGAGGCCGTCGCCGCACAGCGGCGAGCAGACCGAAGGCGACCCGGTGCAGGTCCAGCCGGTCTCCCTTTGGCAGGTGGCGTTGCAGCCGTCGTTGGGCAGCACGTTGCCGTCGTCGCAGGTCTCGGTGCCGCGGATCAGGCCGTCGCCGCAGATCGGCTGGCAGGTCGAGGGGGTGCCGTTGCAGGTCCAACCCTGCTCGGTGCGGCAGG
>PHBF01000366.1 GCA_002841905.1 Deltaproteobacteria bacterium HGW-Deltaproteobacteria-17 | reverse complement strand
CTTTTATTCCGGCAACCTCTCGTGCGCGGCCGACTGCACCATCGTCACCACCGGCTGCCAGCTGTCCTGCGGCGACGGCGTGGTCCAGGTGGACCACGAGGACTGCGACACCAACGACCTGCAGGGACGCACCTGCGACGACTTCGGCTTCATCGGCGGCGCGCTGGGCTGCACATACGCCTGCGCGTTCGACTATACCGAGTGCGAGGCCGTCTGCGGCGACGGCCAGGTGGCGCTCAACGAGGGCTGCGACGACACCAACCGCACCGCCGGGGACGGCTGTGACGCCGCCTGCGCCGTGGAGGCGGGCTGGGCCTGCGTGGGCACGCCCTCGGTCTGCGCCCCGATCTGCGGTGACGGCCAGCTTCTGGGCGACGAGGTCTGCGACGACGGCGTCAACGACGGCGGCTACGGCGGCTGCATGCCGGGCTGCATGGAGCGGGCCCCGGGCTGCGGCGACGGGATTCTGCAGGCGGATCAGGGCGAGCTCTGCGACGGTGCGGAGACCGCCGGACAGACCTGCGCCTCCAACGGCTTCCTGGGCGGGCCCATCGCCTGCTGGGACACCTGCGACCAGCTGGATCTCTCGCGTTGCGCCGGACGGTCCGACTGGAGCCTCCGGGCGGGGGGCACCGGCTCCGACTATGGAATCGTGGTGGCCATCGACGCGGCCGGCAACGTGATCGTGGGCGGCGTCTTCCGCGGGACGGTCAACTTCGGGGGCCAGGATCTGACGGCCCTGGGCGTCTCTGACCTCTTCCTGGCCAAGTACGACGCGACCGGCGCCCACGTCTGGAGCCGCCGGTACGGGAGCGCCGACGGGGAGACCCTCAACGGGCTGGCCACGGACTCGGCCGGGAACATCCTGATCACCGGCGGTTTCGGAGTCACCCTGAACCTGGGCGGCCAGGATCTGGTGTCGGCCGGGGGCACCGACGCCTACCTGGCCAAGCTCACGCCCTCGGGGGATCACGTCTGGAGCAAGCGCTTCGGGGATGCCACGTTCCAGGAAGGCATGCGCGTGGTCGTCGACGTGGGTGACCGCGTCATCGTCGCCGGCGTCTTCGAGGGGAACATCAACCTCGGCGGCACCTACCACACCTCCGGAACCGGTCGGGACGTGTTTCTTGCCCAGTACAACGCCGACGGCCTCTTCAGCATCAGCACCACCCTGAGGCAGGGTGGCGTCCTGGACACCGTCCGCGGGCTGGCCGTGGACCCGTCGGGCAACGTCTACGCCACCGGCAGCTTCTCCGGATCCCTTGTCTGCGATTCCAGGACCCTCGTCTCGACCGGCCAGTATGACATCTACGTGGTCAAGCTCAACGCGTTCCTGACGCCGACCTGGGCCCAGCGCTACGGCAGCCCCACCTTCGACGACGAGGGCGCCGCCGTGGCCGTGGATTCCCTCCAGAACGTCTACGTCACCGGCAAGGCGGGACCGGCCGTGGACTTCGGCGTCGGCGTGGAGGCGGGCTTCGGCGGCACCGACATCTTCATGCTGCGCCTCGATGGCTCCGGCAGCACGGTCTGGTCCCGGGTGGCGGGCTCCGCCGACATGGACGGGGGCGGCTTTGCCGTCGGCCTCGACGGCGGCGGCCGGGTCTGGTTCGCAGGCAACTTCAGCGGGGCGGCGAACTTCTTCGGCACCTTCCTGGGAGGCCAGGGGCTGGCTGATTTCTACATCGCCGCCACCGACACCGCCGGCAATCCCGACTTCGTGCAGCGCTTCGGCGGCACCGGTTATGACGTGGTCATGTCCATGGCCGTGACCCCGGCGGGGGCCCTCGCGATCACCGGCGTGTTCCAGTCCTCGATGACCATCGGTGACGACACGCTGATCAGCGGTGGCGCGGAGGACGCATTTCTGTCATACTTCCAATAACTCGCGAGGTGTCCCATGCGTCGTTCGTTCATCATCACCGTCCTGCTGGCCGTCCCCTTCCTGCTGAACTGCAACCCGAGCAAGAAGAAGACCGAGGAGTTCAACGCCACCAACGTCAACAACAACAACGTCACCCAGGACTGCCTGGCCGGATCGCACCGGTGCCTGGGGAGCGTCATCCAGATCTGCGAGGACAAGCAGTGGATCAACGAGACCATGTGCGGCCTCGGGGAGTTCGTCGACCGGCCCGTGTGCGATCCGAACACGCTGGCGTGCGCCCAGTGCATCGCCGGCGGCACCACCTGCGGCGCCGACAACCATGTCCACGTCTGCAACTCCGACGGCACCATCGGCCTGGTCCAGACCGAGTGCGACTCCACCGCGGGCGAGCAGTGCGCCGGCGCCAACGGCATGGCCGGCTGCGACAGCCCGTGCATCCGGGCGGCCTCCACCAAGAGCTACCGCGGCTGTGAATACTGGGCCGTGGGCATGTCCAACTCCCTGCTGTCGGCCACCTTCTCGGGCAACTTCGCGGTGGCCGTGGACAACAACAACGACGCCGAGGTGCGGGTGATGATCACCGGCGGCGGCGCCAACGTGGACCAGGTCATCCCCGCGCGCACGCTGCACGTGTTCCAGCTCAACTACGTCGAGGCCGTCCGCTCCTCATCCGCCTCGGGCTTCTACCGCACCGCGGACAGCCAGGGCGCCTTCCACGTGCAGGCCTCCCTCCCGGTCACGGTGTACC
>PHBF01000365.1 GCA_002841905.1 Deltaproteobacteria bacterium HGW-Deltaproteobacteria-17 | reverse complement strand
CGGCGAGCCCGTCGAGGAGAACGATCCCCGCCTGGTCATCGAGACCCAGCTCTTCACCGCCCGATTCACCCTGCAGGGCGCCGTGTTCTCCTCCTTCGTGCTGAAAAATCCGCAGTACCGCGAAAAGGTGATCCCCAAGGAGTTCCTCCGCGAGAAGCGCCGCGAGAAGCGCGATCAGCAGATGGATCTGATCAAGACCTGGTCGCCGATGTTCCTCCCGTTCCAGATGGAGATGGAGATCGAACGCGAGGCCGAGACGCTCGACGCCCACTCGTTCTATCATGTCAAGCGCGAGATCAACTTCCGGCCGCTCCTGCAGAAATGGGAGCTCGAGAGCCGCACCGACGAAGGCAAGACCACGACGCTGGTGTTCCGCCTGATCACCGACCGTCCCTGCCCGGCCGGCGTCGAGGCGGCCCCGGGCGCGTGCTTCCCGGTCGAGATCCGCAAGACCTACCGCATCCACGCGGACCGCTACGACCTGGACCTCGCCGTCGAGGTGAAGAACCTGATCCCGGTGAAACTGAACATCAAAAAGACGCTCTTCAGCGTGTTCAGCCTGCACGAGGGCGAGTCCTCCACCGGCTTCTTCAATCCCGTCTCCGTGGCCAAGGAGGCCATCTGCTACCACGCCGACGGCGTGAGCGTGCAGAGCTTCAACGTCATCATGAACGGCACGTCCTCAGGCTGCATGGGCTGCTCCACCTCCTCCTGCTCCTGCCAGCGCACCCCGTCCAAGGCCAGCGAGTTCGCCCGCGGGGCGCGCTGGGCCGGCATCGACGCCCGTTACTTCCTGATGGTGCTGGTCAAGGACTACGGCGCCGACGACGGCGGCTGCCGCTTCATCGCCCAGAAGATCCAGGAGATCCCCGGCTACGGCCTGATCACCACCCAGATGGACATGAACGGCCCGCGACCGATCGAGGCCAACCAGTCGGTCACGCTCCCGTTCAAGATGTACCTCGGACCGAAGGACCTGCACTATCTCGACTCCGTGCGGGTGCACCGCTCCGGGGAGGAGGACGCAAACATCAATCCGAAGTTGAACGAATCCGTTGATTTCGGCCTCTTCTGGTTCATCGGCAAGCCCATGATCTTCCTGCTCAAGCTCGTGCAGAAGGTCGTGATCAACTGGGGCCTGGCCATCATCCTGCTGACCCTCCTGATCAAGCTGGTCACCCTGTACTGGACCAACAAGAGCATGCGCAGCATGAAGAAGATGGCCTCCCTCAAGCCGGAGATGGACGCGCTGCAGAAGAAGTACGCCAACGACAAGGAAACTCTAAACAAAGAAATCATGGCGCTGTACAAGAAACATGGTGTCAACCCCCTTGGAGGTTGTCTCCCCATGCTCTTTCAGATGCCGATCTACATCGCCTGGTACCAGGCGCTGATGGCCTCCGTCGAGTTGTACCGCGCGCCGCTGTTCGGATGGATCAATGACCTGACCGCGCAGGATCCCTACTTCGTGCTGCCCATCCTCATGGGACTGCTGATGTTCATCCAGCAGAAGATGACGCCCACGGCCGGCGACAACCAGCAGGCCAAGATCATGCTCTACACGATGCCGATCATGTTCACCGGCATCATGCTCTTCCTGCCCTCGGGCCTCACGCTGTACATCCTCACCAACACGGTGCTGGGGCTGGCCCACCAGTGGTACATGAACCACAGCGAAGATGCCCTCGCCTGACGTCTTCCTCGATGACACCATCGTCGCGGCCGCCACCGCCCCCGGCGCCGGGGCCCTCGCCCTGATCCGGCTCTCCGGGCCCGACGCGTTCCCGATCCTTTCTTCCCTCCTGCCGTCACCGCCGCGCTGGCGTCATGGTCGTGCGCGCCGCCTCCGCGTCGAAGGCCTCGATGACTTCCTGGTCACGCCTTTCGTTTCGCCGCGATCCTACACAGGGGAGGACACGGCCGAGATCTCCTGCCACGGCAACCCGCTGATCGTCGAGCGCTTCCTGTCGCGCCTGACCGGCGCCGGCGCCCGGGCGGCCGGACCGGGGGAGTTCACCTACCGCGCCGTGCGTCATGGCAAGATGACCGTGACCGAGGCCGAGCGCATCGCCCACCGGCTCCGGGCCCGGCTCCCCTGGGAGCTCGAGCTGGCCGAGACGGGGCCCGACGCAGGCCTGGCGTTCTCGCGGCTGCTGGACCAGGTGCGCCTGGCCCGGGCCGATCTCGAGAGCGCCATCGAGTTTCAGGAGGGCGACGGGCCCGACTGGGAACCGCTGGCCATGGAGATCCGCCGGATCGCGGCGCAGGCCCGGCTGCAGGATCACTGGGCCCGGCTGCCGCGCGTGCTGCTGCTCGGGGCGGTGAACACGGGCAAGAGCACGCTGTTCAACCGCATCGCCGGGTATGACCGCGCGATCGTCTCGGACCAGCCCGGCACCACCCGTGACTGGCTGGAGGCCGAGATCCGCCACGACGGACTCCCCTTCCTGCTCATCGACAGCGCCGGTCTGCGTCCCGGGGCCGACGGACCGAACGGGGCCGCGGAGGGCCCCGAAGCCGAGGGCATCCGGCACACGCTGGACCTCGCGCGGGACGCCGATGTGCTCGTGGCGTTCTCACCCACGGCCGGGACGGAGGCCGATCCCCGCACCATCGGCGTGCAAGGGAAGGCCGACG
>PHBF01000364.1 GCA_002841905.1 Deltaproteobacteria bacterium HGW-Deltaproteobacteria-17 | reverse complement strand
CCACCGGGATCTGAAGCCCGACAACATCATGCTCGGTGAGTTCGGCGAGACCCTCGTGCTGGACTGGGGCCTGGCCAAGATCAAGGACCAGAAGGACCTCCGCAGCACCGAGATCGCCGGCTTCATCAATCGTCTGCGGGAGAACCACGTCAGCGAGACGGCCATGGGCGTGCCCATGGGGACTCCGCAGTACATGCCCCCCGAGCAGGCCCTGGGCGACGTGGCCAACATCGACGAGGCCTCGGACGTGTACACGCTGGGGGCGATCCTCTATGAAATCCTGACGGGCAGGCCGCCGCATCAGGAGAAGACGCCCATGCAGACGATCCTGGCGGTGCTGGACAAGCCCATCGTGCCGCCGCAGGTCATCGAGCCCGAGTGCCCGCCGGAGCTCGCGGCCATCGCCATGCGCGCGCTGTCGACGACCAAATCCGAGCGCTACGCCAGCGCCGCCGAGCTCGTCGAGGAGGTGGAGAGCTTCCAGCAGGGGCGCCTGGTCCGCACCTATCGCTACTCCAACTGGGAGCTGGCCCGTCGCTGGGCGCTGCGACACCGCAAGTTGATCCTGCTGGTGGCCCTGATCCTGGCCGCCGTGGGCGGCTCCTGGTGGTACCGCGGCGTGGCCGACGCCCGCCGCTCCGAGAAGGCCGAGCAGCACCGCCGTCAGGTCGTCATGACGAGGGTCGACAAGATCGTCGAGGAGGTCCAGCACGGCAGCAAGGGGGAACGGTGGATCGACATCTACACCTTCAAGTTGATCGCCCTCAAGGAGCGGATCGTCGAGCAACGGCTCATCGAGCTGCTCGAGAACCCCGCGATCGACGTTCGCCGGCTGGCCGCCCGCGCCCTGGGCGGCATGAACTCCGCCCGCGCCGTCAAACCGCTCATGGCGCGCCTCAACGAGCGCGCCGAGACCGACGAGAGCGTCCTGATCGAGATCATCAACGCCCTCGGGATCATCGGCGACACCCGCGCCAATGACGCGATCCTGTCCACCCGCAAGCGGTTCGGCCAGTACAGCGCGGTGTGGAACCAGACGTCCCTGGCCTATAAAATGATTCCTCAGGGCCCTCCCGTGGCCGGCAAGACCGCCGCGGACTTCCACGAACTCGGACGCTCCCTGGAAAACAAGGAGCAGTGGGAGGAAGCCCGGCAGGCCTACCTGCAGGCCCTCGAAAAAGACCCCGATTATTATCGGACACACAACAACCTGGGGAACCTCTATAAGCGTCAGAGGATGTATGACAAGGCCATCTTCCATCTGACGCGGGCCGTGGAGCTGGAACCCGGATCTTATAATGCGCTTAATAATCGCGGTTTGTTGTATACCGAGGTTGACGAATACGAGAAGGCTTTGATTGACTTTAATAAGTCATTACAATTGAAATCCGACAACGCCAGCGCGCTCAACAATCGTGGACGATTGCATACGCTCATGGGGAATTACAAGATGGCTCTTGCTGACTACGAGAAAGCCATCGCCTTGCAGCCCAAGAACGTCCGCTACCTGAACAACGCAGGTGAAATCGCCTTGTACAACAAAGATTTTGCAGGCGCCGAGCAAGCCTTCCGGAAGGCCGTCGAGCTCGATCCGGGGTTTTACTTCGCGCGGACGAATATTGTGCGTCTCAAGTTCATTCAGGGGAGCTACCGCGACGCGCTCATTGAAACCAATATTATATTGGATCAAGATCCGAACTTATTCGCCGCATTATGCTGGAAGATCCGGCTCCTGTTAGTAGACGGCAGGCGTGATGAAGCCGAAGTCGTATTGCAACATTTAAAGAAGCTGCCCAACATCGAGAACTTCGCGACCGAGATCTATGAAGCCATGAGCTGGCACTTCTACCTGGGTGATCTGGAAAAAGCCTCCGCCATCGTGACCGATGTGCTCGCCCGGGAGATGCCCATCCTTCTTCGCAAGGAGTATTTTCTGCTGTATGTTCCCATCCGGATCATGCTAGGGGATCGCACTTCATGGAAGCCGGAACTGTCTCGACTGGTCAAGATCGCGGGCAACACCTGGACCGACGGTGTCCTGCGGATGCTGGCCGGGGACGTGACCAGGGAAGAGATGCGGCTCAAGGCCATCAATAAACAGCGCCTGCTCTCCTATTACATGGTCACAGGTGTGATGTACGAGATGGAGGGCCGCATCGAGGAGGCCCTGGATTCCTATCGGCGCGCCATCGACATCGTGCACGTCGAGCAGTATGACTGGATGATCGCCTACGACGGCGTCCGGCGGTTCGAAGGGATGTCGCGACGCATCACCGGGGCGATGCTCTCCCCGCTGTCGGTGGTGGGGCTGCGTCCGTCGGTCCCGGCCCCCCGGCCGACACCGCCTCCGGCGATCCGCTGGAGCGAGATCGGCCCCCGGTTGGTGGATCTGGCGGTGTCCAATCCGGACAAGGCACGCCTGCACCGGCTCGGATTCACGACCACCGGTCTCCCGCTGTTCGCGCTCGAAATCACGGATTCCCCCGGAGAGGACTTCGGCAGGCCGATCGTGCGTCTCACGGGCGCCCACCACGGCAACGAGACCGTGAGCACCGACATCGTCTTCGGACTGGCGGCCTTCCTCCTGAGCCAGGAGGCCCAGCCCCTGCGGGCGTCCTTCTCGTTCTGGCTGTTCCCGG
>PHBF01000363.1 GCA_002841905.1 Deltaproteobacteria bacterium HGW-Deltaproteobacteria-17 | reverse complement strand
GTAGACGGGCACCTGCCGGCCGTTGACCGGGTTGGTCACGTACGCGCCGGTGAAGCAGCCCTCCTTCTCGAAATCGTCGCTGGTCCGACGCGTGCGGTCCTCGTTGCGGACCTTCTGCACGAACGCGGTGACCTCGGCCTCGCGCCCGCCGCCTGCGGCCAGCTTCAGCGCCAGGGGGTGCTCGGCGGCCAGGCTCATGAACGTGACGCCCCAGAGCGTGTCCGGCCGCGTCGTGAAGACCTCGATCTCGTGGACGTCGCCGACGGGCCGCACCAGCGGGAAGCGCACCCTGGCGCCCTCGGAGCGGCCGATCCAGTTGCGCTGCATCGTGAGCACCTTCTCGGGCCAGCCGCCCTCGAGCTTGGACAGGTCGTCGAGCAGGCTCTGGGCGTAGGCGGTGATGCGCAGGAACCACTGCACCAGCTCGCGCTGCACCACGGTCTCGCCGCAGCGCCAGCACGTGCCGTTCTCGACCTGCTCGTTGGCCAGCACGGTCTGGCAGGTGTGGCACCAGTTCACGAAGGAGCTCTTGCGGTACGCCAGATCGCGGTCGATCATCTCCTGGAAGATCTTCTGCTCCCACCGGAAGTACTCGGGATGGCAGGTGGCGATCTCACGATCCCAGTCATAGGAATAGCCCAGGGCCTTGAGCTGTCCGCGCATCTGCCGGATGTTGGAGTACGTCCACTCGGCCGGATGCACGTGGGCCTTGATCGCGGCGTTCTCCGCGGGCAGGCCGAAGGCGTCCCAGCCCATCGGATAAAGGACGTTGAATCCCATCGCGCGCCGCGTGCGGGCCACGACGTCGCCGATGCTGTAGTTGCGCACGTGCCCCATGTGCAACTTTCCCGACGGGTACGGGAACATCTCCAGGACATAGTATTTCGGACGTCCCGGCTCGACCTTCGCGGTGAAGACGCCGCGCTCGCGCCAGGTGTTCTGCCAACGGTTCTCGATCTCGGTGAAGTTGTAGGGTCTCATGGATTTCGTCCTCGGGCGCCGCCGGTCGTCATTGGCCGGCGCGCAGCCGCCCCATATATATGGAATCTGCGATTTTTTTCCACTGAAAACGGATCGGGGACCATCCCGGCCAGCTCAATTGAAGTCCAGCAGCGGGAAGTGGAAGCCGACGAACCACAGGATCTGCAGGTGGCGGCGGGTCTTGGCGACGAGGGCCTCGGTGCCGTCCTCCTGCCGGACCTTCTCTTCATAGCCGATGTACGGGATGTAGCGCAGGTCGATCCCCATGGTGAACGGAATGTCGCGCACCAGGCGGGCGTAGGCGAGCTGGACGCCAAACGTCAGCGCCGTGTAGAAGGAGGGCTTGGGCACGGCGACCTCCTCGTCGGTGGTGTCGGTGCGGGCGTACTGGGCGATGTCCAGCGGGTATGCCATGGCGTGGAAGCCGTGACCCGACGGCGAGAACCATTGCAGGGAGATGCCGATGGGCAGGCTCACGGGTTGGAACTGGCCGCGGGTGCCCAGGGCGTCGTTCCAGTCAAGGCCGCCGCCGGAGAACGCGCTCACGCCCACGGAGGTGATCCACTCCCCGTTGCGGCCCTTGCGGTTGGACATCTGGTCGGCGAACTCCTGCAGCAGCTGGACGCGCCGCTTCTGGGCGTCCTGGGGCTTCTCCCCGGGGCCGTCGGGCTCGAGCAGGCCGATGATCAGGCGCAGCGTGGCGATGCCCTTGCGCAGACCCGGGGACAGGTTCGCCTCGGCGGTCTGGATCAGATCGATGAAGCTGCGCAGGATCTCGGAGTGGTCCTGGTCGAGGACCGCCTGCAGCAGCCGGCGCAGGACCTCCAGCCGGGTCAGTTCGAGCCGCAGCCGGGCCTTCTCCGAGTCCGGATCCGGCGCCAGCAGGCTCTTGAACTCCCGGATCAGTTCCATCAACTCGGCTTTTCCGGAAAAAGCCGTCCGATCCAGGCCCAGGTCCCGGCCGAGCTTCTCAAGCTCCGCCTTCTTTTCCACCAAAAACCCGGCGTGCCCCTCCACGACCTCCGTGATGAAGCGGCGGGTCCTCCCCGCACCTGCGGGCTGCTTCATGTGCCGGGCGATCACCTGCAGGGCATCCCCTGCGGTCCCTTGATATTCCTGGAGCAATGCGGGTTTTTCAGGGTTGTCGCTCCAGAGCTGGAGCAGCAGCCGGCGCACCCGGTGAAGCTGGCGGCAGGCGGCTCTGTCTTCGCCGCCGCAGGTCATGGCCTGCATCTTCCTGAGGCTGGAGAGCGAGCGGCCGATCTGTTCTTCGATCCGCTCGAGGACCTTCAGGCTCCGGGACATGCCGTCGAGCAGGGCCGACGGATCCGCAACGGGTTCATCCTTCGCGGTCAGGGCGTCGAGCTGGTCCTGCTTGTGGCGGACCAGGACGTCGAACAGGATCGACAGCACGGTTCTGAACTGCGCCTCGGGATCCTTCTCCTGGAGCAGGCCGCGGAAGCGGTTGTACAGTTTCCGCGCCTCGGGCTCATGGAAGCAGCTCCAGCGGACCTCGGGATCGAGGGTGTCATAGACGGTGCGCTCCAGGATCCACTGCGGGTGGCGGGCCACGAAGTCGCGCAGGGAGAAGTTCAACTGGTCCACGCGGGCCTGTCGCCGGGCCCGGCACTCGCGATCGTCCTTCGCCGGGCACTCCGCCGGCCACTTCTCCTCCAT
>PHBF01000021.1 GCA_002841905.1 Deltaproteobacteria bacterium HGW-Deltaproteobacteria-17 | reverse complement strand
GTCGGCCTTGTTCCGTGTTGTCTTCCGCCGAGTGGCTTTTTCGGTCGGTTTTTCGACCGCCTTCTCGGTCTTCACCTTGCGAATCTGACGGGTCTTCTCCTTCAAGGGATGGGCATTCGGCTCGGGGATGCTCTCCACGTCCAGGTTCACGACCTCGGTATAGCGGGCGTCGTCGGACAGTTCGAACATGTTGGCCTGGGAGAAGCCCACCACCGCCGAGATCGGATCAAAGTCAGGCAACGTGCTCTTGCGCCGGGAGGACTTGGGTGCCGGCGTGTCCTCGTCCTTTTTGAGCTGCTTTTCGGCGACCGCCCGGGCTGCCTTCTCTCCGACCACCGGCTCGTAGCCCACCTTCACCATGGGCACGCCCTTCTGCACGGCTTCGACCTCGAGCAGCGCCAGGCGCTCGAGGTTGTCCTCGAGGTTCCGGGAGACCGATACGATCTCCCTCGTGGCTGCGGCCTGCCCTTCGCGGGCCTCGGACAATGCGTTGTCGCGCTCCTCGAGCATGAACAGCAGCCGGTTCTTCTCATCCTCCCAGTGGGAGGTCTGCATCACCATGCGGCTGTTGAACTCCTTCTCGGAGCGGGCCAAAGATGCGTGAATCTGGTCGAGCTCGGCGCGGACTTCCGCGTGACGGGCCAATGCCTGGGCAAGCTCCTCGTTCCGCTGGGCGAGCTCCTGTTCGGTCTTTTCGAGCTTCTTCCGCAGGTCCCGCAGCTCCTCTTCCATCTTCTTCAGGGCCGCCTTGGTGGTTCCCGACGCGAAGTTGGCTTCCAGGATCTCCTTCTCGGCGGCGCGGACCTTGTGGGTGAGCTTGACCACCTCCTCGCGCAGTTCGGAGTTGCGGTTCTCGAGGTCCTGCACCTCATTTTTCCGCTGCTGATCGGCACCCTGCAGCCGGCAACGCACGAAGTCCAGTTCCTTCTCCATGCTCGAGACCTTCTCGAGGTTCTCCTTCTGGCCGGGAAGCTCGTTTTCCACGGAGACCTTCTTGGTCAGATAGGTGACGACGCCGGAGAGCACATCCTCGTCCTGCAGCATCTCTTCGAGTGACACCTCACGGGAGAGCAGCCATTGCAGCACTTTGACGGTCCAACGGGCCTGGAACGGGAGTTGTTCTTTCATGGGGAGACTCCTTCTGAAACGGGTGGAGCTCTCCACCCGGGCGGGTCCATTCAAACGGAAATGACCCGGTTGTCAATTAATCGGGTGTGGCCGAAGAAGACGGCCAGCGCCAGCACGACGGGAGCCTCAAGGGCGTCCACCGACTCCAGGGAGGCTGCGTCGCGACACGACACGTAGTCGATGCGTGCCAGGGGTTCGGCGGCGATCCGTTGGGACAGGAAGCGTTCGACCTCGGAGGCACGAACCAGACGCCTGGCGCCGATCTCGGTCGCCGCGTCCTCGAGCGAATGGTGAAGGATCACCGCGGCGACGCGCTGATCCGGCGTGAGGAACACGTTCCGGGAGCTCATGGCCAGGCCGTCGGACTCCCGAACGATCTCGCACCCGACGACCTCCACGGGCACGTCCAGATCCCTCACCATGGTCCGGATGACCTGGAATTGCTGATAGTCCTTGAGTCCGAACACCGCCAGATCGGGTCTGACGATGTTGAACAGTTTCAGCACGACCGTGGCCACGCCGGCAAAATGACCTGGCCTGGACGCACCACAAAGCGGGGCGCTGACGCGTTCGACGTGGATGCTCGTCTGGAATCCCGCGGGATAGAGTTCCGTGACAGCCGGGCAGAACACCGCCTGCACCGGATAGCCGGACAGTTTCTGCAGATCTCCATCGAGGTCGCGCGGGTACCGGTCGAGGTCCTCGTTGGGACCGAACTGCGTCGGGTTCACGAAGATCGAGACGATGATGCAGTCGGCCAGCGACGAGGCCTTCTCCACCAGGGACAGGTGACCTCCATGGAGGTATCCCATGGTCGGTACAAAGGCGATGCGCCGACCCTCGGCCCTGCGTGCGGCGACGAACCGCCTCATCCATTCTGTGCTGGTGATGATCACGGATTCATGGGATGTCATGGTTTTTCCGGCTTCGGGGTCTGCGCGGGCGGGAGTTTTCCACCGCGTTCATCGGCGGGAGGGAACGTCCCTTCGCGGACCTCGGAGGCATAGTCCCCGAGAGCCTGCTTGGCGATCTCGGCGAGCTGGGCGTATTTCTTCACGAAGCGAGGGCAGTAGGTCTCATTGAGCCCGAGCAGGTCGTACGACACCAGTACCTGCCCGTCACAGTGCGGACCGGCGCCGATGCCAATCGTCGGGATCGAAAGGGCCCCGGTGATCTCCGCCGCCAGGGCGTGCGGGATCGCCTCGAGGACGACCGAAAAGGCGCCGGCCTCTTCGAGCCGTCGGGCGTCTTCGAGAACCCTCGCACCGGCCTCACGGGTCTTGCCCTGGATGCGGAAGCCACCCATCTGATGGATGGATTGAGGGATCAGGCCGACATGTCCCATGACCGGGATTCCGTGGGAGGACAGGTGGGAGACCAGTTGCAGGACGTGGGATGTGGCCCCCTCCACCTTCACCGCCTGCGCATTTCCTTCAGCAAGGGCGCGAATGGCGGCTGCGGTTGCGCTCTCCATGGACACGGGCACGCTGTGAAAAGGCAGGTCCATGACCAGGAAGGCCCGTCCCAGCCCACGGGAGACGATGCGGGTGTGGTACACCATCTGGTCGAGCGTGACCGGCAGCGTGTTGGGATGGCCCTGGATCACCATCCCCAGGCTGTCGCCGACGAGCACGATGTCCACCCCGGCGGCCTCACACAATTGGGCGAAGGTGGCGTCATACGCCGTGACGGTGACGATCTTCCGTCCCGTCTTCTTCATCTCCGCGAATGAACGGATGGTCAATGCGTCTTTCATGGATCATTCCTGGACGGCCACCGCCCCAAAGGTGAACGGAGACACGAATTGTGCCTTCGGGAGCTTCCCCATGGGACGGAACTCGCCCTTGCCCGTGTGCAGGTTCATCAGGTGCAGTCCGCACTCCAGCGACATCTCCAGCGGCTCCCTGGAGCTGTGGGGCACACAGCGGATCGACAGCAGCTCCTTGCCGTGATGGGCTGGCGCCAGAGCACCTGTGACAGCCGGATCCGAGGAGAAGGACTTGAAGTTCTGCTTGTGATCGAGCCGGGACAGGAAGCCGATGGTCTTCAGCGTATCGATCAGTTCCACGCCGATCTGCAGGCCCGAAGGCGTTGACAGGGGGTTGTTCGACAGCGACATCAGTTCTCCATGGACCAGTGAAATGTAGAGGAAATGCGTCCACTCCGTGCGCTGGGTGTCCTCTACCTCAGTGGCCCCCAGCAGGGAGATGGCCATGTGCACGGGCGTCACCTTTTCCTGGGGCAGGGGCATTTGGGCCACGATCTTCAGTTCAGGATCCACTGTCCGGTCCCGGGCGGAGGTCAGTTCGGTGGCGAGGATGACGCCGGGGTGCCATCCGACCACGAGGCTTTCCGGGGTGTCCCCGCCGGCCACATACAGGGTTTGTGTCGAGCGGGTGCCATGGAATGCCATGGTCTTGACCAGGGGAGCTTTTTCTTCGGGCAGGAGGTTGATCTGGGGGCCTTCCTTCGGGACGTCGGGGACGGACACGTCAAACAGGGCGAGCCTGTTCTCCGTGCGCAGGAGCACGGCCGCGGTCTTGCCATCGGGCGAAATCAGCGCTTCAAGCACGTCCTTGCCGGGCGTCTTCGCCGTCCAGGACGCCTTCTGATGGACGATCGGGGTACGGTACTCGAGGCTGACCACCTGAAGGCCGCCCGAGGTGGCCACCAGGGCCCGATCCTGCGTACGGGCCAGCGAAAAGTTCAGGACGTATCCGGAGACCAGTCTTTGCTTCTGCACCACCGGGAAGTCAGGGAGGGTCAGATCGACGGTCAGCAGGTGCGGCACGCAGTCGGTGCCGGCTGGCTTGTCGCGGCAGGGCGCCGGAGTCTGGGTCACGATGTACATCATGGGTTTGGTGCGGGAGAACTCGATGGCCGCAGGATCGGCCCCGATGTCGATCGTGGAGATTTCCTTGAAGGCGGGCGCCTCCATCAGGGAGATCTTGGAATTGCCGGGGCTTCCGGCGGCCGCAAACCGGCGGAACTCGAACGGAAGCGAGGAGACACCCTTGTGCGTGGACACGACCACGTTCTGGGTGCCGGCGGGGACGCCCACAGGCACGCGGACCAGAATGCCGCCGTTCTCGGTGCGTGCCAGCACCGCCGTAGGAAGGCCGCCGATGGACACGGAGGGGCCGCGGCCGAACTCGCTGCCTTGCACGAACAGCAGTTCACCGATCACCGCCTGGGCGTTCATGCCCGTGCGGATCACGTCACCGGCGGTGGGCACCTCGGCGTTGCCCAGGTCCAAAATCCTGGTGACTTTGGGTCCGGAGGAAGCTTCGGAAAGATCCATGGAGTTCGTGATGCGGAACGGATGACCTGAGGTACAACCGAAAACGAGAAGGACGAACCAGAAACGGCGCAGGGAATGCAGGGTGTTCAACATGACGGTTACATTACTCCTGATTCGGTGTTTTCCAAGAACCAGCGAACAATGTCAAGTCACGTTTCATGATTCGTCAGGAAGTCGATCAGTCCGGAACGGCTTTTCCTGTCGCCGACGGCAGAAACGCTCCGGGCGGAAGCCCGTGGGTCTGGAGAAACGGCCCGGTGGATTTGGTGGAGTTTCGCAATTCCATCTGGTATTTTTTTTTCTCTTATGTAAAGTATGCGCCATGCGGGGTGATCCCGACGCGTCTCCGACGGCAGGAGAATGGGTGTTTCGTGGCCGGTTCGACGAGACCATGACCGGGTTGATATTTTATCCTGGAATGAATGATGTTTGGAAATACACGCAAGACTATTTTAATTATCGCCATCGGGCTTCTGGTTCTGGTGCCATTGGTATTTTTCTTGATTGTGTATAGCTTGGACTTTTTCTGGTTCGGCACCAAGCAGGGAAACCCCGGGTTCTTTGAAATTTTCTATAAAATGTCCGTCGATGACAGCCGCCAGATCCTCGGCGGCATGGGTGAGGTGATTACCGCCATCCTGGGCATCGTCATCACGGTGGCCTCCATCGTCGTGCAACTGGCCGCCACACGCTACACGCCGCGGATCACCGAGATGTTTTTCAAGGACAAGACCAACCTCCTGATCCTGGCGTTCTTCATCGTCAGTGCGGTGTATTGCCTGTTCATGAACTTCGTCATCCGCGGTGGCTCCGATCACGACTTCATTCCGGTGGCCGGATCCATCGTGAACGTGCTGTTGCTGACGGTCTCGCTGATCCTGATCGCGCCATACTTCATGTACGTGTTTCATTTCCTGGAGCCCGAGAACATCGTCAAGGGGATTGAGCGTCAGGCCACCTCCACCCTCGTTCGCCTTCGTCCGGACACCGACATCGACCAACTGCAGCAGCAGGTGGTGCGCAACGTCGAGCAGTTGGCCGACATCGCGATCAACGCCATCGAGCAGAAGGACAAGGGCATCGCCACCTCCTCGATCGACAGCCTGCGGGATCTCCTGCGGGAATACCAGTCCTGCAAGGACCAGCTGCCCGAGAAGTGGTTCGCCGTGACGGGGCCCCTGCGCGCCAACACCGAGTTCATCTCCATGCACCGCGAGGTGCTCAGCGAGATCACCGAAAAACGCACCTGGCTGGAATACAAGACCCTGCGGCAGTACCAGATGATCTACAACGAGTCGCTCAACCGCATGCGCGACATCAACTACATCGTGGCCATCGACACGCGGTACCTCGGCGAGGACGCGATCCGGAACCGGCAGCAGGAGACCTTGCGGCTGATCCTGAAGTTCTTCAACACGTATCTCCGGGCGACCCTCAATGCCAAGGACGTGCGCACCGCCTACAACGTGCTGCACCAGTACCGGCTGCTCGCGGAGGCCGTCCTGCGGGCGGGCATGGATGACCAGTTGCTGGAAATCGCGGGCTATTTCCGCTATTATGGACAGGTTGCATTCAATATGAATATTGCCTTCATCACCGAGACGGTGGCCTACGACCTCACGTCCCTGTGCGAGCTCGCCTTCTCCGCGGGCGCGATCGTCGGCGACAAGCTCCTCGACATCCTGCTCGAGGTGGACAAGGAAGCCGAGGGGGAGGCCCAGGAGAAGGGGCTGCGCGGCGTGCGCAAGGCGCAGATCAAGATGGCCACGTATTTCCTGCTGCATGAGGATGCGGAGCGGGCCCACCGCATCTTCCTCGACATGAAGACCGAACCCATCGACCGGATCCGTTCGATCCGCTCCGAGTTGGTCTCCGTGGAGAGCAAGGACTTCTGGGAGGTCATCGACCGCGGCGAGAACTTCGATTACCTCCATCCCGAGCGACGGGCCATGCTGCACGACTTCTTCGCGAAATTCCCCGAACTGGCCAGAGAGTAGACCACTATACGGAGGCTTCAGACCTCGAAGTCCCGAAACTGCCCCATCAACTCCCGGGCCGTTTTCACGGCGTCGAGGACCTCCCGAAGGTCGTCGACGGGCGGTTCCCCGGCTTCCAACCGGGACAGGGCATGCTCCGAATGCTGGCCGATGTGGTCGAGAAGGGCTTCGAATTCCGGGGCGACGGAGGTGGCCAGCCTGCCCATGATCTCCATCCGGCGGGCCTGCTTCCATTCACGCTCGATCCTGCAGCGCTCCTTCTCGGAAGCACGTTGCCGCAGGGCGATGGCTGCGGCGTGGCGGTAGGCCTGCAGCATGTCCATGGAGGGATCGGGCTGGTCCTGGCGCATGGCCAGCAGCGAGGTGCCGTACAGCCGGCTGTCGTCAAGGAACGTGATCCCGATGAAGCGGTCCAGGTGCAACAACTTCTGCATGGCCGCCGCCACGGGTGCCGGGATGGAGCCGAAGGCGGCTTCAAAAAAGGACTTCTCGATGGTCCATCCCTTGCGGGTGACCAGCTCGTAGTTCTCCTCGGACAACGGTGTATGAATGTCCTCCACCCGGGATCCGAGGAGGCTGATCAACCTGCCCGCGATGCCTGGGTCGATCTCCAGGTGGCGGTGGGCCAGACAGCGCGTCAGCGGATCGTAGTCCGAGATCGACACGAAATAGGCGCCGGAAAACGCCTTCAGGCTTTGGGCGATATAGTGGTGGATTTCGTCATCCGGGACGGTCGCGAGACCCACCACGAACAACTGGAACAGGGACAGGTCGCGGGTGTACCTCATCGACTTTTCCTGAAGCGCCCGCTTCTCGGAGAGGTCCCAGGCGATGCTCAACAGCGCCGGACGGCCCTCCCACACCATCGTCTTGACGGAGACCTCCAGCGGGAGGACGCTGTGGTCCTTGCGGTAGTGCTCGACCTCGAAGGTGGCATGTCCGGTCTGTTCGATCAGGCGCAGCCGGTCCTGGATCAACTCCGCGGACTCCGGGACGTCGAGCTGGCGCAGGTTCAGTCTCAGGAACTCGGATTTGTCGTACCCATGCAGCTCGAAGGTCCGCCGGTTCGCATAGAGGAAGTCCCCGTGGGTGTCATGGACCGTGATGGCGCTGGGGGCGCTGTCGAGCATCTCGAGGATCGTCTGCAGCGAGGGTGAACCAGGCAGGTCCATGGTCGAGGTGGGACCGGCGGAAGGGGCTGGATTGATCAAATCCACAGGATTTTCCGGCATCGGAGACTCCTTCAAAGGGCATTGCGATCCATCTTCGGTGGTTCTGCTGGGGCTGATGATATTTCAAACGGTGGGAAAAGAAAAGAGGGATCAGGTCAGGCTGAAGGTGGCCAGGGTCAGGATGGCCGCCGAGATCAGCACACCGAAGACCACCAGCCACACCAACGGGAGGTCCAGCTCGGGTTCGGAGAAGGCGTCGTCCTGGGCGCCCGCCGGTTGGATCGGGCTGGCCGCCGTCTTCGACGACGCGGCGGTCCGTCCGGGATTGTAGGCAGGCATGGCGCGGCTGTTGTAGTCCTTGGGGCGCATGGCGCGGCGCAGCGCGGTCACGATCTTGTCGTAGGCGGGGCGGGCACCGGGCTTCTTGTTCATCATGTCATAAATTAATTTACGGAGTGCCCTCGGGATCTGCCGGTTGTCCAGCATGGGTACGGGGGCCTTGATGTGGCGGCTGAGCACCTCTTGTCCGGTGATGTCCTCATGCAGGAAGCGGTACGGCGGATGGCCGGCCATGGCGTGGAACATCGAGCAGCCCAGCGCGTACACGTCGGACTCCACCGTGGCCTTGACCCCGGAGATGACCTCGGGGGCCAGGTAGTCCGGTGTGCCGATGACCACTCCGTCGGCGGTGAGGTTGGCGTCCATTTCAAGCGCCCGGGCCAGGCCGAAGTCGCCGATCTTGGCGCGGTTCTCCGCAGCCAGGAAGATGTTGGCGGGCTTGATGTCCCGGTGGACGATGCCCTCGGCATAGGCGTTCCAGAGGCCTTCGGTCACGTCGATGAAGATCGACACGACCGTGGACCAGGAGAGGGCCCCCTGCTTTTCGATCGCCGTGAGCAGATCGGTGGCCTGCAGGTATTCCATGACCATGTAGGGCAGGCCTTCCTCGTCACCGACGGCGTGGACCGAGACCACGCCCGGATGAGAAAGCCGGGCCATGTTGCGGGCTTCGCGCAGGAAGCGGTTTCGCAGTTCGGAGTCGTACTTGAAATCCGTCTTGAGGATCTTGATGGCGACCTTTCGGTCCAGGGACGGATCTTCGGCCAGGAACACATGCCCGGTGGCACCGGAACCCAGCAGTCCGAGGATGCGGAAGGGGCCGATCCATTTGCGTTCAGGTGTGTTCTGCATATAAATAAATATCCGTCAAAATATCAGGTGGTAATGACACGCCGTCTCTCCGTCGAGGCGGCAACCCTGGGAGAAATCGTGGGAAAGGCGGGCAGCCGGAGCCCAGTTCTTCATGATGCCCTGCAGGATGCCCCAGTCGTAGGGGCAGGGATACGGATTGGCAGCAATGATGTCCAGTTGCATTTCTCCCGAGGCGCGCAGGCCGAACATGGCGCCGACCTGGTACCGGTGGGCGATCGTGTAGCCAAGGTCCATCGAGGAGATGGCCTCCTGGAAGGTGGCCACATTGGGAGGAAACGCCGTGCTGGCGATCAGTTGCAGTCCCATGTGGAAAAGGACGTCCTCCCCTTCGGCCTTGAGCAAACTCGAAAAGAACTTCAGCAGCATGGCCTGCGGGTACCAACGACCGGCTTCCACGTCCGTCAGACCCAATTTCTGACGCAGGGGAGAGAGGCGCTCCGGATTCTCTACGGAGTTGAAGACGCGAAGCATGTATTGCCCCAGAACCTGGGGCTCGGTGAGCCACTTGTTCATCGCCAGAAGCATAACAGAATGCATCGCTCATACAAGCTGAGAGATGGGGACTTGCACGTTCACGCAGCGTGGTCGTTGCTTTTTCGATCGGATACAGTACATTGTGAACTGTGCAAGGAGTGTTGGAAATGAAGAAAATCTCCGGTTCGATAGTGGCTCTGATCACCCCCTTTTCCGGCGGTGCCGTGGACTTCGACACGCTGGGAAAACTGATTGAACTGCATCTCGCCAGCGGCACCGATGCCATCGTGACGGCCGGCACCACGGGGGAGACGGCGACCTGGACACAGGATGAATACAGCAAGATCGTCCGTTTCACCGTGGAGCAGGTCGGCGGACGAATACCCGTGGTGGCCGGCACCGGTACCCAATCCACGACCACCACCGTGGAGCGCACCAAACTGGCGCGCCAGCTCGGCGCCGATGCGGCCCTGGTCGTGACCCCCTACTACAACAAGCCCACCCAGAGCGGGCTCCTGGCCCACTTCTCCACCGTGGCCGAGGCCTGTGACTTTCCGGTGATCCTGTACAACGTGCCTGGACGGACGGGTGTGAACCTGCTGCCGGAGACCGTGCTCAAGCTGCAGGAGGTGCCCTGGGTGACGGGCATCAAGGAGGCCTCGGGTTCGATCTCGCAGGCCGAGTGGATCCTGCGCTCGGCCCGACCGGACTTCTCCCTGTACTCCGGGGAGGACAAGTTGAACTATCCGCTGATCGCGCTCGGCGCTGTGGGCGCGATCTCGGTCGTGGCCAACGTGATACCGCGTCTCTTCGCGGAGTCGGTGCACGCGGCGGTCGCCGGTGATCACGGCCGGGCGCGGGAGCTGGCCCATCGCCTGCTGCCGATCGCGGAGGGCCTCTTCCTGGAGACCAGCCCGGCGCCGGCCAAGGCCTGCATGCACCTGCTGGGGATGATCCCGTCCCCCGAGCTGCGCCTTCCCCTGGTCGGCGTTTCGAAGGGCACCGAAGATCAACTGACGAAGATCCTTCGGGACCTCGATCTGGAAATCATCGCCGGAAAGTGAATGAACCATGTCATTTTATCGCTGGATCCTGATCTTGGGCGTGATGTGGATGGCGGTTGCCTGCACCGTCGGAGATGGCTGGCCAGGACGGTCTCAGGGGGAGCCGTGCGATCGGATTCATCCATGCGCAGGAGATCTGGTCTGTCGCAACGACCTCTGCGTGCAGGTGCTCGACGCGGCGGTGGATGTCGAGGATGATCTTGGTGACACGCAGGACGTGGTGACCGACGTGACCGACGTTGAGGATGTCACCGATTCGGATGTGGATGCGGATGCGGACACCTGTCAGTCCCCCGACACCCCCTGCGGCGCGGACTGCTGCAATCCGGCCGAGATCTGCATGGATGATCAGTGTGTCACCGGTGTTCCCTGCGAGAGCGATGGTCAGTGCGCCGGGGACACCTATTGCTGGAACAACCTATGCGTGCCGTACGGCACCGGCCCGCGCGGGCATTTCAATCCGCAGTGTGGCGAGTATCCGCAGTCCGGCATCTTCTCGCCGCTGCTCCATTGCACCTGGTCGGCGCCGCCGGCGGGCGACCCGTATCCCGGTCACGTCAACGTGCTCTCCACCCCGCTGGTGGCCGACTTCGACTTCGACGGCAATCCTGCGGTGGTCCAGCCCTCCATTGTCTTCCTGAGCTACTCCGGCACCGACGGCAGCTCGGGATACTACAACGGGAACTACGGGGTCATCCGCATCCTCGACGGCAGGGACTGCACCCAGCTCTATACGGTCGGCACCCAGCTCAACGGCTGCAACACCCCGGCCATCGCCGATCTCGACGGGGACGGACGCCCCGAGATCGTGGCCCACAACGGGCTCGGCGGCGTGGAGTCCTTCCGATACGACCAACTGACGGACACGTGGGGACAACTGTGGCATGGCCACAACGCCGGCGGCACCAACCTGACCTACGGCGCCCAGTCCACGGGCTGGTCCGGGGTCGCCGTTCATGACCTCAACGACGACGGGCTGCCTGAGATCCTCTCCTTCGGGCTGGTGTACGATCACACCGGACTTCAGTTGACCGGCGCGCTGGGCATGCCCGGGTACTTTGCCTATCCGGCGGCCGCTGATCTCAATCGTGACGGCCGGGTCGATCTGGCCGGAGGCTCCGTGCTGTATTCCTTCAATCCGGCCACCTCGGCATGGGACCTGGTCTGGAACACCGGTCCTGCGGGCCTTTACGTGGCCTACGGTGATTTCGGCACGTTTCCCCAGGATCCCGGTGGTGACGACCGGCGCGTGCGAGATGGCATCGCGGAGATCGTCGTGGTGGGATCCGGCCTCACCCAGGTGATCAACATTTTCGGACGAACCCTCTACGGCCCCTTCAACTTCCCGGCCGGCACAGGGGGCGGTCCGCCCACGGCCGGTGACTTCGACGGCGACGGTCGCGTCGAGTTCTCGGCGGCCTCGTCGGACTCGATCTCCGTGTTCGATCCGGACTGCCTTGGCATCCCTGAGGTCGCCACGTGCGTGACGCTGCGCACCGACGGCATCCTGTGGCATCAGGTCAGCCAGGATCACAGTTCCAATCGCACCGGCTCCTCGCTGTTCGACTTCGAAGGCGACGGGCGGGTCGAGGTCGTCTACGCCGACGAGGTCTTCACCCGGGTGTATGACGGCCGCACCGGCGAGGTGCTCTTCTCGCAGTGGCACAGTTCCTGCACCTGGAACGAGAATCCCATCGTGGCCGACGTCGACGGCGATTACAACGCAGAACTGGTGGTTCCCTCGAACCTCAACTGCACGATCGCGCCGACGACCGCCGGCGGCATCGGCTATCCCCTCTCCCACAGCGGCACCCGGATGGACCCGATCTTCAAGGGCCTGCGCTGCGAGACCCATCTGGACTGCGTCTCAGGCTCCTGCGACACGGGCTTCTGCCGCTGCACCGATGATGTGCAGTGCGGCGGCGCCGGATCGGGCTACGTCTGTGACGCGCCGGTGGCGGGAACCCCTGGCAGCGGGAACGTCTGCCGTTCGGACTGGCTGGGATCCTACCCGGGCGTGCGCGTCTACCGCGACTCGCTGGATCGCTGGGTGCCCTCACGGACCATCTGGAACCAGCACACGTACAGCGTCAGCAACGTCTCCGAGTCCGGGACCGTGCCACGCACGGCCCAGTGGGTGCAGAACTGGATGGACGCCACGCTGAACAACTTCCGTCAGAACGTGCAGGGCTCGGTGGCCGTCGGCACGAGCCCTGATCTGACGGTGCGCGCGGCATCCTTCTCCTGCCTGGTCACGACCTCTGCAGAGCTCGCCGTCACGGTATGCAACCGTGGCACCCAGCCGGTCCCCACGGGCCTGCCGGTCGGATTCTTCCACGGGCAGACGGGCGAGTCGCTGTGCGAGGCGACGCTGCAATCGCCGCTGGTCACGGGGCAGTGCGTGGATCTGTCCTGTGAGTGGAGCTCGCCGCCACGCTCCCTGCCCACCGCGGTGACGGTCACCGTGCAGGCCGACGCGGATATGACGGGCACATCACAGTTGGGGGAATGCAATGAACTCAACAACACCGCCACGGTACCGGGTGTGTACTGTGAGGTCATTGGAAAACTGCAATGAAACGTCGAACAATTAGAATTATTTTAACAATCACTGCGGTTTTCATGGTCTGCTGCACGGGCGAGACGGGCTTTTATGACTGGGATGCGGCGGTGGATGCGACGCCGGATGCACCTGACGACGTCCCCGACGCCGATGGGGATGCCGTCGATGCGGCTCCCGATGTCGACGTCATCCTTCCCCCGGAGTGCGGCAACGGCGCCCTCGAGGAGGGTGAGGTCTGCGACGACGGCAACACGAGGTCCGGGGACGGCTGCAACGCCTCCTGCACGCTGGCCGACGGCGTGGACTTCGTGGCCAACGACGCGCATGTGCGTGACCAGGAGGATCCCGTCTTCGTGGGGTCGTCCCAGCCCTCGGGTGACTTTGTGCTGCTGTACACCGACTGGAGCGGCGCCGATGGCGGCGGTTCCGGCATCCGCATGGCGAGCTTCGCCGCCGACGGACGCAAGACCGGTGAGATCACGGTGAACAACGTGGTGGGGGGCGGCAACCAGCACTCGGCAGCAGGCGCCGCCAGCGGCGACAACCTGCTCGTGGCCTGGATCAACGAGAAGAGCGGAACCACGTTCGAGGCCGGCGTTCGCGCCAGGATCCTGTCCTTCTCGGGGACCGGGATCGTCTCCGAATTCCAGGTGGACTCGTCGTTCACCGCGCCGGATCTGCACGTGGCCGCGGCCGCCAATCCGCTTGGGATCTTCCTGCTGGTATGGTCCGACACCTCCGGGGAGGGCGGCGCCGACCTGCACGGCCGTTTCTTCGATGAGACCGGCGCCCCGCAGGTCAACGGCCTCACCGGGGACAGCGGCGAGTTCACGCTCGCGATCCCGACCGCCGGGCTTCAGATCCGGCCCCGCGTGATCCCGATCTCCGGCAACCGCTGGCTCGTGGCCTACGAGGACTCCTCCGGGACCTTCGACGCCGCCAGCGGCGGAGCCGCCGCCGTCATCCTCGGGGCCGACGGCAGCACGGAGACGACCTTCGGTTTGAACCTGCTGACCGCCGGACGTCAGGCGACCCCCGTGATCCTGTCCCGGTCCGGTGGTCTGGTCGCCTGCTGGATTGACAACAGCGCGACCTACGACCTCTGGGAGTGGGGCGTGCATTGCCGCAGCTTCGACGGGGCGTTTGCGCCCACGGGTGACGATTTCCTCGCCAACGAGACGATGCAGACCAGTCAGATCGAGCCTGCGCTGTGCCCCCTTTCCAGTGGCTTCCTGGTGGTCTGGGAGGACTGGAGCTCCCTCGACGGATATGGTGCAGGCATCCTGGCACGTCGCTTCGCCGCGGACGGAACACCCGCCTCCGGCGAGTTTGCGATCCCCTTCACGTCCATGGGTCACCAGACGCGGCCCGCCTGTCTCTCCCGCGGGGACCTGTTCTGGTTCGCCTGGGAGGACACCTCCCATGCCGATACGGACACCGACGGCCGGGCCATCCGCATGCGCTCCCTCCAGGAAGAGAACATGGTGGGGGATTGAGTCTCCGATCCTTCCCTGAACGGCTGATCCGGCCCCTGAACCGCCACTTGGCGAAGCCCGGCCGTCCGGTATTGTACTGGATGCAGCGCTCGCAGCGGGGCTGGAACAATCCCGCCCTCGCCCTGGCCCTCGAGCTGGCCAACGAGCGACGCTCGGGCCTGTGGGTGCTCTGCGTGCTCGACGGTCAATATCCCGAGGCCAACTCCCGTCATTTCACGTTCCTGCTCGAAGGGCTGCTCGACGTGCGAGCGGCGCTCCAGGAACGCGGCATTCCGCTCGTGGTGCGGACCGGGTCGTTCCTGACCGAGGTGCCCGCGGCCGCCGCCGGGGCCGGGATCCTGGTGTGCGACGAGCACCCCGAGCCCTTCGGACGTGCCCTGCGGTCCGCCGTCGGGGCGCGCGTGGACTGTGCGGCGCTGGCCGTCGAGGGCGACGCGGTCCTCCCGCCGGCCCTGCTGGCCGACCATGCACACATCGGCGCGCGAACCATCCGTCCTGCCGTCCATCGACTGCTGCAGGAGTTCCTGCAGCCCCTGGCCGAGCCAGACCTGATCGGTCCTGCGGGATCACCCCCTCGGGAAGGCGTCGAGCTTGCGGACATCGGCGCCCTGATCCGGCGCCTGGGGGTGCCTGAGCTTGCTCCGGCGAGACAACTCCACGGGGGACAGACCGCGGCGCGGTCGAGGTTGCGCTTCTTCATCGAAAATCATATGGAGGGCTATGCCGACAACCATCATCGTGCGGATCTGGAGGTCTCGTCGGGCCTGAGCGCCTGGCTCCACTTCGGGCACCTCGGACCGACCGAGGTGGCACTGGCCTGTATGCGGTCCGCCGCCGGAGCCGGCGGTGGTCTCTCCTCCGGACCGGGCCTGGACGCCTTCCTGGAGCAACTGATCGTAAGGCGGGAGCTGGCGATCAACGCCGCATGCTTCCTGCCCGGCTACGGGACGCCGGCGATGGTGCCGTCCTGGGCTCAGAAGACGCTCGACGAGCACGCCAGTCCATGGGGTGACGTCGTTTCGGAGGCGATGATGGAGGCGTGCGACACCCCCGATCCCGTCTGGAACGCCGCCATGACGGACATGAAGGTGCATGGAACCATGCACAATTACCTTCGCATGTACTGGGGAAAGCAGGTGCTGCTCTGGAGCTCGGGCTGGCGGGAGGCCTTCGCGAGCCTGCTGCGGTGGAACAACCGGTACTTCCTCGACGGGCGCGATCCCAACGGCACCATCGGCGTGGCCTGGGTGTTCGGCCTGCACGATCGCCCCTTCGGTCGACGGCCCGTGTTCGGCGCGGTCCGATCCATGACCCCGAAGGGATTGGCGCGCAAGTTCGACACGCTCGCCTACATCAGGAAGGTCGAAGAGTCCCTCCCTCACGATCAGGCACCTCCCGACCGTTTGTAATTGGGCTTTTCAGCTTGCCCGGGTCACCCGCCTCTGTGGTACTCTGGTGCGGCCGGCCGCATCCGCGTCCGGTACTTCACACCGGGAGGATGACATGGATGTGGAACTGACCTTTCTGGGAGCGGCCGGCAACGTCACCGGATCCTGCACGCTGGTGCGCCTGGGCGAGCACCGGATCCTGATCGACTGCGGGCTGTTTCAGGAGCGCGCCCTGCAGACGCGCAACTGGGAGCCCTTCTTCGTGGACCCTGGCACCGTGGACGCGGTCCTGCTCACCCACGCCCATCTGGATCACTGCGGCCGCCTGCCCAAGCTGGTCAAGGACGGCTTCGGCGGGAAGGTGTTCTGCACCCCCGCGACGCTCGAGATCGCGCGTGTCCTGCTGTTCGACAGCGCCTATCTGCAGGAGGAGGACATGCGCAAGAAGAAGCGTCGTCACGAGAAGCAGGGAAAGACCAGCCCCTTCCCGTATGAGCCGCTGTATGCCAAGGAGCACGTGGAGGACACGGTGCCGCTGTTCGTGCCGGCCCCTTATACGGCGCCGGTGAAGGTGGTGCCCGGCATCACGGCCCGTTTCCACGAGGCCGGCCACATCTTCGGCTCGGCCATGATCGAACTGACCCTCGAGCAGGGGGGCGAGACCCGCACGGTCGTGTTCTCCGGCGACGTCGGCCGCCTGCACCTGCCGATCATCAATGATCCCCACCAGTTCGAGCACGCCGATGTCCTGATCGTCGAGTCCACGTATGGCAACCGCACCCACGGGACCGTGGAGAGCATCCCCGACGAGCTGGCCCGGGTGATCATGGACACGCACCGGCGGGGCGGCAACATCGTGATTCCTGGCTTCGCCGTGGAGAGGACCCAGGAGATCCTGTACCCCGCCGCTTTTGACGTTCGTCGACAGCCCGATGGCGGTGACAGTGACGGAGATCTTCAGCAAGCACCCGGAGTTGTTCGACGAGGAGACCGTGGAGCTGCTGCGCAGCGGGAACTCCCCCTATGACTTCCCCGGGCTGACGCTGAGCCGGACCGTGGAGCAGTCCAAGGCCATCAACCAGATCCGGGGCGTGGCCATCATCATCGCCGGTGCCGGCATGTGCACGGGCGGTCGTGTCAAGCACCACCTCATCAACAACATCTCCAGGCACGAAAGCACCATCCTGTTCGTGGGCTACCAGTCTCCCGGGACCCTGGGGCGGCAGATCCTCGACGGCCCCGAGGAGGTGCGCATCTTCGGGGAGTTCTTCCCGGTGAAGGCCAAAATCGAGAAGATCTCCGGTTTCTCCGGTCACGCCGATCACGACGAGCTGCAGCGCTGGATGTCCTCGATCAGGAATGTCCCCCGCCGGGTGTTCGTCAACCACGGGGACCCCGAGTCCGCCGCCGCGCTCGCCGCCGATCTCACCGCCGATCGGGGCTGGTCCTGCACCATCCCCGAATACCAGACCTCCTATACCCTGTAGATCCCCGCATGAACCAGGCCTCCGTCCGCCGCTTGGACGCATCAAGCGGGTGGACCATTCATTAACTTATTAATGATTTAGTTTTTTTGTGGGAAGAATTCAGAAGATCGGGGGAAGGTCAACCGGTCGCGGAGTCGGCTATTTCGCGCCGCAGCCGCCGCCGGCGGGCATCTGCGTGTTCTTCGTCAGGGTGTTCTTGCACTCGGCAGCGTACACCTTGTCGTTGTACTTGCAGAACTCGGTCTTGACGGTCTCGGCGTCGATGCCGGAGAACTTGTTCTTGCCGTTGGCGATCCAGGTCGGGGAGCCGCCCACCTTGCTCATCTTGGCGACCAGCAGGCTGTCTTCGAGCAGCTTCTTGCCCTCTTCGCCGTTGAAGCAGGCTTCGATCACGGCCGGGTCGATGCCGTCCTTGGCGCAGCCCTTCCAGTCGGGGTTGTGGATCTGCGGGTTGCGGCACCAGATGTACTCCATGAACTTGTAGTCCTTGGCGTAGTTCTTCATCACGCACAGTTCGCGGATGTTCTCGTCGACTTCGGGCTGGCCGTGCAGGGCGTTGAAGCCGGAGCCGACCTTGTCGGCGATGTAATAGACCTTGAAGTCGATCTTGTTGCCGAAGTTCTTGAGGACTTCCTTCATCGCGTCAAAGGCCTTCACACCGTAGGGGCACTGGCTCATGACGAACAGTTCGAGGGTGTTGGGCACTTCCTTGCGGCAGGCGAAGTCAAAGGCGCAGTCGGGCTCGTCGCAGTCGATCTTGCCGTTCTTGTTGTCGTCGGTCTTGTTGTCGCAGACTTCCATGCAGGCGGCGTTGAAGCGGCAGGTCGGGTCGGCGCAGTCGATCAGGTTGTCGCCGTTGTCGTCGGTGGTGTTGTCGCAGATCTCGCCCTTGGGGTCGAACACCTGGGGGAACGCCTTCAGCTGCAGCCACGTGCCGGCCGGGGTCGTGAAACGGGCCAGACGCGGATAGGCTTCCTCGTCCTTCTTCAGGTTCTCGTCGGCCAGCAGCGCGGGCAGCATGGTGAGCTTGGCCTCGTCGTAGATCTTCTTGCCTTCTTCGGTCGTGTAGTCGACCTTCTTCACCACGGCGCCGGCGACCATGCGCTTGACCTGCTCGAGGCCACGCTCGAACTTCGCGCACTCCTTGCAGCGGCTGTCGGTCACGAACACGATGTTGACCACCGGGGGCGGCTTGATGTCGGCGCAGGGGGCCGGCTTCGGAGCGGGCAGCTGCTCGCAGAAGGCGCGCATGAAGCCGTTGGAGGAGCGGCCGCCGGCATAGGGCTTGCCGTTGACCACGATCGTCGGGCTGCCGCCGGCCTTGGCGGCCTGGGCGCGCTCACTCGAGGCCTTCAGCAGGTCCTTGCCTTCCTGGCCGTCCTTGCAGGCCTGGAGCTTGGCGACATCGAGGCCGTTCTGCTCGGCGCAGGCCTTCCAGTTGTTGTGCACGTCACGCATGTTCTTGTTCTGGCAACTCAGAAACGCCCAGAACTTCTCGGG
>PHBF01000362.1 GCA_002841905.1 Deltaproteobacteria bacterium HGW-Deltaproteobacteria-17 | reverse complement strand
ATGGCGTAGGAGATGGAAGGGAAGTTATATCCCTGCCCGCCGAATATCTTGGGCATCCACATCGTGTAGAAGCCCCACTCGTTGGCCTTCTTAACGAATTCCCATGGCAGGTAGTCCGGATCCTCCTGCATCTTCAGATCCAGCTCCAGAGCATATGGCCGGACCACCTGGTCGTTGAAGCGCCGGCACAACGCCACTACCTCTTTGGTCTCCTTCAAGACCGCTTTCGGCAGCCGCTTCACGCCGGCCAGGCTGCAGGCCATGTCCTTGAAGGTCGGTTCGCGGCCCAGCAGGGTAGCTGTGCTCCCGTTAGAATCCATCACCAAGCCCCCTTTTCACCCCGATGGTTAGACGAAATACGTGGAGAGCGGCGGCAGTTCGCGCATGTCTACTTCACCTTCTCCAGGATATGGACGCACATCGCTGCCTCGCCCATGCCGATGAAGCCGCCGCCGTTCTCGGCCAGAGCGATGCGGGCTCCCTGGACCTGTCGCGCTCCCGCGTCGCCGCGCAGTTGCGTCACTAGCTCGTGCATCTGAGCAATACCGGAAGCCCCGATCGGATGTCCGCGACACTCGAGACCCCCGCTCGTATTCACCGGCAACTTGCCGCCGATCTTGGTCGCGCCCGACTCGGCAAAGGCGCCGCCTTCGCCCTTGGGGCAGAATCCCAACCCCTCGTACTGAGACAGCTCGCCGAAGGCCGTCGCGTCGTGAACCTCGGCGCAGCTGATATCCCGCGGCCCGACTCCCGCCACCTCGTAGGCGCGAGCCGAAGCGCGTTCGGAGATGCCGTCGAAACCGCTGCCCGGCAAGGACCCCGAGGCCAGGATCGATGCCGCTATGCGCACGGGCCGCGCGTCCGGGAACTTCGAGAGCATGCGTTCGGAACAGATGAGCGCCGCGGCGGCACCGTCGCCGATAGGAGCGCACATGGAACGGGTGAGAGGAAAAGCTACTACCTCATCTTCGAGCACCTCGTCGACGGTCATGTCCATCTGGTACTGGGCGAGCGGATTGAGCGAGCCATGGAAGTGGTTCTTGGCCGCTATGAAGGCGAGCTGGCGCTGGGTGGTTCCGAAAGCCTGCATATGCATGCGGGCGCCCATCCCGTAGATGTCCATGAAGGCGGAGTGGCCGCCCTTCCGCTCCTTGCCGGTCGCGCCTTCCTCCTGCGCCTTCTTGGCCGCGGATGCCTTGAAGGCCTCGATCATCGCGTTGATGAACTCGACATCGGCGCCGGAGGCGAAGCCCTCGTACATCTTCTTCTTATCCTCCGGGTACCAGACCTTTTCGGCGCCGATGGCGAGGCAGAGGTCGTAGAGGCCGGCCTTCACTGCCGTCCAGGCGCCGTGCACCGCGCTGGACGCGCCGGCGCAGGCATTCTCGCAGTTCTGGATGGGTATCCCCTGGATGTTCAGTGGGGCCAGGGCGACCTGGCCGCGGATGCAATGCTGGCCGTAGCTCATGCCCCATCCGGAATTGCTGAACCAGGCAGCCTCGATCTCCTTCGGCTCGACCCTCACGTCCTCCGCGAGCGCTTCCATGGCGGCGGCCGTGAGCTGTTTGATGCCGAGGTCGGGATACTTCTGGAACCGGACCATCCCGATCCCCAGGATATAGACGTCGTCTTTCATGAACTGACCCGCTCCTTTTTTGCATCGAAGGTGTCCTCCGTGAGGCCCTGCTTCTCGAGTTCCTTCTTGATGATCCGATGGGTCTCGGTCTTGGGCAGCTCGGGCACCAGGCGGTAATAGCGCGGGACCGCGAACTTGGCGAGATGGTCGGCCAGGAAGGCCGGAATCCCGGCGATACCGATCTCCTTGCCCTCGAGGGCGGTGAAGGTCACCATGATCTCGTCCTCGGCCAGCTCAGAGGGGACCGCATAGGCGGCGCATTCGAGGATATCCGGATGCTTGCACATCGCGTTCTCGACCTCCAGCGCCGATACGTTCTCGCCCCCGACCCGCATCGATTCGGTGTTGCGGCCGACGAAGTACATGTAGCCCTTGGCGTCGTGATAGACGAGGTCTCCGGTGTGGAGCCAGCCGTCTCGCACCTTATCCGACGTCGCTTCCTTGTTCTCGTGGTATTCGACGGTGTCTTTGCGATTGCCGATGTAGGCGATCATCTCGCCCTGCTCCCCGTCCGCCACGTCGTTCCCCTGAGCATCGACGACCCGCACCTTGGCGCCGACCGGTTTCCCCATGGAGCCGACGGGCGCGGTGCCCAGGTTCATCAAGAGAACGGCGCCGCCGTCTACCGCTCCGTAACCCTCGTAGATCTTGAGGTCGAAACGCTGCTCGAACTCCCTCCAGATATTCGCGGGACAACCGGCGGAGAGAATGAACCTGACCGGGTTGTCCCGGTCATTCGCCTTCGGGGGCTGCTTCATGAGAATGGGCATCACGGCGCCGAGGCCGTTGAAGGTCGTTACCCCGTAGCGCCGCGTCTGGTCCCAGAAACGGCTGGCCGAGAACTTCTCGTCTACCACCAGCTTGCTGCCGGCGTGCAGGCTCGGGGTCACGGTGAGAAACAGCGCGTTGGCATGAAAGAGCGGGTAGCACGTGTAGGCGATATCGCTCTCGTCCACGAGGAGGCGACCGAGGAGCGATATCGGTTTTACGTTCGTGGCGGCGTACTTAAAGACGACGCCTTTAGGCAATCCCGTTGT
>PHBF01000361.1 GCA_002841905.1 Deltaproteobacteria bacterium HGW-Deltaproteobacteria-17 | reverse complement strand
TGGGGTCACGGGACACCCTGTCCTGGGACTCCTGGGGATGACCGCCTTTCCCTATGGGGAATTGACGGTCCGCTGCCTGACGCGCGCGATGGTTATTTATCCAAGGATAAAAACCTTGTCAACGAGAAAATGGCCTGCCCGAGGCCACCGGTTTTGCCCGCACCACGGGCTCACCATGTTCCTGGACTCCGGACTTTTTTCCAAAGTCCCGCGTCCCCCGTCTCCGGGGCCGGATCGGACAAAAAAGTCCGCCTGCCGTGGTCGGGGATCTCGACTTTTTCCGGTTCCATCCGGCCGCGCCGCGCCGCGGCGGGAAAATCGGGCGCAAAGCCCGGACGCCAGGTTCGCCGGAGCCGCGCCTGCAAGAAAAGTGCGTCCGCCAGGTTCGCCGGACCTCAGTTTTTGCGAGAAGTCCGGACGCCTGCATCGAGGAGTCCAAATTCAGGTGTCCGGTCCATGCGCCCTGACCGCCGGGGATGAAACTTTCACGCCAGGTGCGGACACCGGGTTCATGGGAGCGAAACTCGGGCGCAAAGTTTGACCCAGTCGTTCATTGGAGTGAAAATTTTTTCCCGGGTTTGAACGGCCGGCTCAAGAGGAAGAACCTGGAGGGACGCGGGCGCAGGGGACGGGGGCTTTCCTCTTGGTTCCCCGGGTAGCGGCGCACGGGGTCCCCCGTGCGCACAACCCGGGGCATCATGTCCGCAACATCGCCGGAGGCGGTGTAAGGAGGAAGGCAGGAACCCGGCGCAGGGGACGGGCGGTGTGCGGGAGCGCGGACCGGCGAAAATCTCCCGGGATCACCCCTTGTTTCTTTCCAGGGGGTTGCTATCTTACGGACGGGAGCTCTCCGTGACCACCACCTCATTCCTGCATCGAAGCCGTTCCGGACACAGCATGTTCATGCGCGTGCTGCTGGCGCTGCTCATGCTGGGACCTGCCGGGGCCGGTGGTGCCGCGCGCCTGCGCATGGAGCCGGCGGCCCGCTCCGCCCCGGGGACGGCCGAGCCGGACACCGAACTGACCTGGACCGCCGACCCCCGGGACCCCCGCACCGCCACCCTGCGCGGCGCCGACCCCGCGCCGCTGCCGGCGATCCGCCCCCGGAAGGGCGACTTCCGCGCCGTGTGGAAGATCCCGGCCCCGGGCGCGGCCACGATCCCGGAGATCTTCTCCGCGGACGATCGGCACCCGTCCTCCGAACCAACGGAACGAACCTACGACACCGGCGCCCGCCGGTCCCTGCCCCCCCGGTGCCCCCGGGGTCCACCCGCCGCCTGACCTTCGCATGTTCGTGTAGAATTTTATAATATTCAACAACATGCCACCGTCGCGCCCGAAACTCCCGGGAGGGAGCGGATTTGCGACGGCGGCCCCCGAATGGGAAAGAGGTCCGTCATGGTAACCAAGCCGAAACAAATCACCGAACTGCAGCCCGAGCGCGAAGAACCGTCGACCCAGTCCCCCATGAGACTGTTCATGATGATCTTCGGCATACCGCTGGGCGTCATCATCGCGATCATGACCCTGCAGAACCTGCTGTAGCCCTGCCGCCCGCCAACCGGGCGGAGCGCCCGTGACCCGGGCGATGCTCGCCCGGGTCCTGCACTTTTTCAGTTGCGTTTGCGGCCCAAAGCCACTATATACAAGCGCCTGCCCCATGGAACGGGCAGAAGAAGGTGAATGATGAAAAAAGACACGCATCCCCTGTATCCCGAAGCCACCATCGAATGCGCCTGCGGCAGCGTGGTTCACACCTACAGCACCAAGGGATCCTTCAAGGTGGACATCTGCGGCGCCTGCCATCCGTTCTACACCGGCAAGGTGAAGGTCGTCAGCGCCACGGGCCGCGTCGAGAAGTTCAACAAGAAGTACGGCACCAACGCCGGCGCCGCCGCCCCCAAGGATGCCAAGGAAACCAAGGAAAACGCGTAATTTTCCGGTTCATGGGCGATCCGTTCGCCTCCTTTCCCCCATCTGAAACGATCTCTGACCGGCAGGGTATCCGATGAAACCAGACCCCCAAGGGCCCTCCTGCATCGCCGTCGGGGGACAGGCCGTCATGGAAGGCGTGATGATGCGCTCGGCGCACAGCCTGGCCGTGGCCTGCCGCATCCCCACCGGCGAGATCCTGATCAAGGAACAGAAGTGGCAGTCCGTGTGGGAGCGCCTGCGCTTTTTGCGCTGGCCGTTCTTCCGCGGCATCGTCACCCTCGGCGAGGCGCTGGTCAACGGCTTCTCGGCGCTCACCTGGAGCGCCAACATGCAGATCCGCCACACCCCCGCGGGGCCCGACGGCAAGAAGGAGGAGGAGCTCTCCGGCGGCGGCGCGGCCCTGGCGATCACCATCTCGCTTCTGTTCGCGATGGGGCTGTTCGTGGCCCTTCCGCACTTCGCCACGATGCTGCTGGGGCTCGACGCGTCCTCCCTGTCGTTCCACCTCGTCGACGGCGTGATCAAGCTGGTCGTGCTGCTGGGGTACATGGCCGCGATCGGCTTTCTGCCCGACATCAAGCGGGTGTTCGCCTACCACGGCGCCGAGCACAAGTCCATCTTCGCCCACGAGGCGGGGCTGCCCCTGACCGTCGAGAGCGCCCGGAAGTTCACGCGGTTCCACCCCCGTTGCGGCACGTCGTTTTTGTTCCTGGTGCTGGCCATCAGCATCCTCGTGTTC
>PHBF01000360.1 GCA_002841905.1 Deltaproteobacteria bacterium HGW-Deltaproteobacteria-17 | reverse complement strand
AGCGCATGGCCAGACGGTACTGCGCCCAGTTCTGGAACACGGCCCCGTTCCCCCCGTAGGTGATCAACTCATATGGATGCTGGGCCACCGCCGGATCCAGGTTGTTCTGGATCATGAGCATGATGGCCGCGGCCTTCCGCGAGCGGGCCGGATAGTCGTCGATGGGCCGGGCACGCATCTCATAGGCCGGACGGAAGCGATACATGTATATCCGGCCGCGCTCCTCGAGCTCGCGGGCGAATTCAGGGGCCAGGACGGCGTGCTGGTGTGCCGGGAAATACCGCAGCGCGTTCCGCAGCGCGAGCTCCTTCTCCACGGGGGAGAGCACGAGGGTGCGTGCCGGTGCGCGGCTGATCCCGGGATCCATCGGGGGGGGGTCGGGCAACGCCTCGGGAAGACCTTCGGACACCTGTTTCCTGAATTCGAAATCCGGGTTCATGCCAGCTCCTTTCGCGTCGCCGAATATACCCAAAAAACCTTGCAAAAGGGAACACGAATTCACGCACTTTATGATAGATTCAAACCGCCTGCAGCGTCTATATAACTGGTTCCGCCCGATCCGACCCTTCCGGAACCCGTTAAAAAACATGGAAAAGTTGGCGGGCAACCAAATCTTTCTGTAAGAACGTACCATGTGCGTCAAGGTAGGCGCATTTCAGATCTTTGTCGAAGGAGGCACCTGTGGCTCGTACCGAACAAGATTACCGCACGATGTTGGAAGAGGATCCCACTTCCATGGAGGCCTTCTCCTC
Organism: Deltaproteobacteria bacterium HGW-Deltaproteobacteria-17; assembly: GCA_002841905.1. Taxonomy (GTDB): domain Bacteria; phylum Myxococcota_A; class Polyangia; order HGW-17; family HGW-17; genus HGW-17. The sequence continues at coordinate 1,922 of PHBF01000360.1, read as the reverse complement.
CCTGCGCCGCACCTGGCAGACCGAGGAGAAGTGGGCCGATCTGGTCTGGTTGTACGAACTGAGGGGCAACGCCCTCGACGAGGACATCCGCAAGGCGGACATGTATTTCAAGGCCGCCGACCTGTACTTCGAGAAGATGTCCAACGAGGAGGAGGGCATGCGCCTGTTGTACATGGGCGTCCTGCTCGACCCCAGGCACCGGCGGAACGCGCGCAAGATCCGCGAATACCTGAAGGAGAAGGGCGACCAGCCGCGGTACCTGGCCATCCTCGAGAAGGAGATCGACTTCGTGGCCGAGCAGGGGTCCGACCGGCGCGGGCTGGCCCAGCTGCACCATGAGGTGGGCATGGCGTTTGCATCCATGGAAGGGTCCGAGGAGCAGGCGCTCTCCCATCTGAAGTCGGCCTTCGAGATGGATCCTTCCCTGACCGACGCGCTGGCCATGGTCGCCGACATGTACCTGAAGACCAAGGATTATGACAAGGCGATGCCGCTGCTGCAGGGCATGCTCAGGAGCGTGCGCGACCCCGTCGAGCGCGCCCGCCGGCTGGAGATGATCGGCCGGATCCAGCTCGAGAACCTCCGCGACACCGAGGCCGCCGAGGCCAGCCTGCAGGAAGCCGCCGGCCTGGCGCCGGACGACCTGACCATCCTGACCCTGCTGACCGAGGTCTACCTGGACCGCCGCTACCCGAAGGAAGGGGATCCCAGCCGCAAGGTGGCCTACACCTTCCTGCAGATCGCCCGAATCCACCGGGCCGCACAGGAGAACGACAAGGCCATCACCGCGCTCAAGCAGGCCGTGGCGCAGGATCCCCAGCTCAAGGAGGCCTTCTCGCTGCTGGCCAGCATCCATGAGGCCGCCGGGAACTGGGTCGAGCTGGCCGAGTTGTTCGCCGGGGCCATGAACCGCGCCGAGGGCGCGACGCGGGTCCGTCTGGGCATGCGCCTGGCCGAGGTGTACGAGCAGAACCTGAACAAGGCCGACGAGGCGCTGAAGATCTACGAGACGCTGTCGGTAGAGAACCCCGAAGCCGTGCGTCCGAAGCTCATGGCGCTGCTGGAGCGGCGCGAGGACTGGGACGCCATGGCACGGCTGCTTGAACGCGAGGTGGCCGCCAACCCCCCCGAGAAGACCTGCGAGGCGCGCCTCCAGCTGGTGCGGCTGTACAAGGATCATCTCGGCAGGGCCGACAGGGCGGCACGCCACCTGCACGATCTGCTCTCCTCCGATCCTGAGAACCTGGAGGTCCTCGACCTCTACATCCAGCACTTCCGCGAGAAGGGCGACTGGCGCAGCCAGGTCGAGACCATGGAGACCGCGCTTCGCGTGGCGCACTCCCAGGGGGTGGATCCGTCGTACGTGATCGAGCTGCTCAAGGAGATGGCCACGATCTACCGCAGCAAGCTCGGCGATCTGGCCCGCACCGAGCGCGTGATGAAGTTCCTGGTCCGCCTGCAGCCTGACAATCCGAAGATGCAGGCGTCCTATGAAAAGATCAACCAGCAGCGCGAGGTCTGGGACGGCTACAAGGCGGAGATGCAGCAGGAGATCGCCTCGGCCGTGGACGAGTATGCCCGCCTGGAATTGATGCGCACGTTCGCCTCCACGCTGATGGAGCGCAAGCTGGACGTGGACCTCTGCATCGAGCTTCATCAGGAGATCATCAAGCTGGCGCCGGGTGATTCGGAGGCCTACGACGCGCTCGAGCAGCTGCTCACGCAGGAAGGCAACGTCGAGAACCTGTTCCAGCTGCTCGAGGCCCGCCTGACGGAAGCCACCGTCGAGCAGCAGGAGGAGATCCTGCGCCGCATGTTCGACCTGGCGCGCGACAAGCTCAAGGATCCTTCCAAGATCGGACGCGTCTCCGCGAAGATCCTCGAGATCGTGCCCGATGACCCCGAGGCCCTGGCGGCGTTGA
>PHBF01000359.1 GCA_002841905.1 Deltaproteobacteria bacterium HGW-Deltaproteobacteria-17 | reverse complement strand
CCTCTCGGCGAGCACCGGGAAGAGTTCGTAGACGGCCGCCAGGTCGTCATCCAGGGCGCTCGGACGCCGCAGGCTCATCCTCCTGAACGCGCCCAGCTTGAGGTTTTCCAGTACCGACAGGGGCCCGAAGACCTGCCGGCCCTCCGGCACATGGCTGATGCCCAATCCGACTATGCGGTCCGGGCGCGTCCCGGTGATGTCCGTACCATAGTAAGAGATGGTGCCGTAGCGAGTCGGTATCAGGCCCGATATGGCGCGCAGCAGCGTGCTCTTTCCCGCTCCGTTGGCTCCTATGATGGCTGTTATGCTGCCCTGCAGCACGTCCATGTCGAGGGCGCGCACCGCTTCCACCCTGCCGTAGAAGGCCGATACATTACGTATCTCAAGCATCTTCCGCCACTCCCAGGTAAGCCTCTATGACGCGGGGGTCTTCCTGCACTTCGGCCGGCGATCCTTCCGCGATTATCTGCCCGTAATCCAAAACGAGCACCTCGTCGCTGACCCTCATCACCAGGCCCATATCGTGTTCCACCAGGGCCACTGTGATGCCGCGCTCGCGTATGGCGTAGACGATCTCCGCCAGTTCCTGGGTCTCGTACGAGTTCAGACCCGATGCAGGCTCGTCCAGGAGCAGCAGGCGCGGCCGCGTCGCCAGGGCGCGCGCCACCTCCAATAATCGCTGCTGCCCGAAGGGAAGGCTGCCCGCCGCGGCATCCGCCTGCATCTCCAGGCCCATCATCCGCAACAGCTCCCGCGCGCCCTCTTCGATCTCGCGCTCCTCTCGCCTCGCCGCCGGTCTCCTGAGACCACTCGACAGCAGGTCGTAGCGGGTCAGGTGATGGGCTCCGACCATGACGTTCTCCAGCACGCTCATGTTGACGAAGAGCTGGATGGTCTGGAAAGTGCGCGCGATGCCGCGAGCCGTTATGAGATGCGCGGCAAGTCCGAGTATCGGCTCTCCTTCGAAGAATATCTCTCCGCTGGTCGCGGGGTAGATCCCCGTCAGGAGGTCGAACAACGTAGTCTTGCCGGCTCCGTTGGGGCCGATGATGGCCTTGATCGCTTCCGGCGCCACGTCAAAGCTGATACCGTCGAGGGCCGCCAGGCCGCCGAATACCTTGCGCAGGTCTTTGACTTGCAGCAGGGCGAGAGGAGCCATCACTCCCACCTCCGCTTGCGAAATGGGTTGTTGAACGGACTGCGCCTCTGCTTGAGTAGGTCCGTCACGCTCCGCGTTATGCCGGACGGCATGAAGACCATGGTTAGCACCAGGATCAGTCCGAATACCAGCGCCTCGTAATTGGAGTAGTTCTTGACCCAGTCCGGCACGTCTTCAAACCATCGGGGCAGGGCTCCCACGATCGGGCGGATAAAGGTTATGGTGGCCGCCCCGGCGACCGCGCCCCAGATGCTGGACATGCCTCCGACCACTACCATCGTCACCAGCATGATGGAGAGATCTATGTAGAAGGCGCTCGGATTGATAAACGTCTGGATATGCGCGAAGAGGGCGCCGGCCAGGCCGGCCAGTATGGCTGACAGCGTGAAGACCCTCACTTTGTAAAGCGCCACATCCACTCCCATGGCTGCCGCCGCGACCTCGCTGTGGTGCAGCGCCCGCAGCGCCCTGCCGACACGCGAATCGATGACGTTGGAGCAGAAGAGCAACACCAGCAGGGCGATGGTCCAGATGAAATAGTACTGACCCGCCCGGCTCGTTATCTTGAGTCCCGGCAGAGACAGCGGCGGTATGTAGTTGATGCCGTCGGTCCCCAGCGTCAGCCAGTGGAGTTCCCGAAAGAGCACGAAGACGATAATGCCCAGCGCGAGCGTGGCCATAGCCAGGTAATGTCCCTTAAGCCGCAGCACGATGGAGCCCAGGACCAATCCGATGGCGCCCGCTATCAGCATAGCCGCCGGGATGCCCACCCACGGGGGCCAGCCGGCTCGCGTCGTCAGGATGGCCGTGGTGTACGCCCCGATGCCGAAGAAAGCGGCATGTCCCAGCGATACCTGTCCCGCGTACCCGATGAGCAGGTTCAGCCCCACCGCGACGATGGTATAGATGCCCACCAGGCGAAGGTGATAGAGGATGCGTACGGACGTGAGGTCGGACAGGGGCGTCTCCCATAACGGCAGCGTTATCAGGAATATGCTGACGAGCAGCACCAGGCGATTTCTTCTCAGCCCGTCGCCGAAGGCAGACCAGCGCCCGCCCTTGGCGGGACCGCTGGAGCCAGCGGGCTGTTCGGTCGTGAGAGAACGCATCTCAGCCCTTCTCCGCCCGCCGCTTGCCGGTCAGGCCTTGCGGCCTGACCAGGAGAATGGCGATCAGGACCACGGCTGCGATCAGGTCGCGGTAACCGGAGGATATGAGGCCCGCCGTCAGCTCCTCCAGCAGGCCCAGGGAGAGGCCCCCGACAACCGCTCCGAAGACGTTCCCGAGACCTCCGATGACGGCGGCCGTGAAGCCGCGTATGCCGAGGTAGAAACCTATATGGTAGTTGGCGGCGTTGGCGTTTACGAGGCCGGCCAGCCCCCCCAGGAGCGCCGCGATAAAGAACGCGTACATCGACATGCGCTGCACGTTGATGCCCATGAGGCAGGCCGCTTGCTGATTGATTGAACACGCCTGCATGGCCATTCCGGTGCGGGTACGGTTGTAGAAGTAATAGATG
>PHBF01000020.1 GCA_002841905.1 Deltaproteobacteria bacterium HGW-Deltaproteobacteria-17 | reverse complement strand
GTTGAGCCGATAGTACAGGTCTGACCGGAACCGGCCCGAGGCCACTGCTTCTTCCAGGTTGCGGTGGGTGGCGGCCAGCAGCCTCACGTTGACCTGCTGGGGACGGTCCGCGCCCACAGGCTCGATCTCGCCCTCCTGCAGCACGCGCAGCAGCTTGATCTGCAGATGCGGTGCGAGATCGCCGATCTCGTCGAGAAACAAGGTACCGGTGTCCGCCTGGCGGAAGCGGCCGGCGCGGTCGGCCCCGGCGCCCGTGAAAGCCCCCTTGACGTAGCCGAACAACTCGCTCTCGATGATCGACTCAGGGAGCGCGGCGCAGTTCACGGCCACAAAAGGCAGACCAGCCCGCGCCGAGAGCCTGTGGATTGCGCGCGCGGCGAGTTCCTTGCCCGTGCCGCTCTCCCCCCGCAGCAACACGGTCGCCTCCGAAGCGGCGACCTGCCGTATCAGATCCTGCAAATGTCGGAAGGCCGGAGAATGCCCCACCATCATGCGGTCCTGCTCGGCCTTGTCCAGGCGGGCCCTCAGTTGCCGGTTCTCCTGCACCAGTCGGCGTCGCTCCATGGCCTTGTCCAGCGTCTTGGTCAAGGCCGCCTTCTTGACCGGCTTGGGAAGGAAGTCATAGGCGCCCTCCTTCATGGCCTCGACGGCGTCCTCGATCTGACCGTAGGCGGTCATGAGGATGACCTCGGTGTCCGGGGACATCCGGCGCACGATGCGCAGCAGTTCGAGGCCGGAGAGATGCGGCAGGCGCAGGTCCGTGACGAGCAGGTCAAATGCCTCGCGTTGCAGGACGCCCAGCGCCTCCTCGGCGCTTCGGGCGGTCGACACGACATAGCCGTCGCGCTCCAGCAGCCGGCGAAGGCTGTCCAGGATCGCGGCCTCGTCGTCGACCAGCAGCAGGCGGGCTTCGTTTGGATTCATGGTGCTTCCAGCTCCCGGGCGAACCGGCAGTCCATCGGGCAGCTCTTCTCGAGTTCCGAAAAGTGCGAGACGAGCTCATCCCGGCGGGACAGGACCTCGTCGATGTCCCGTTGACTGAGTACATCCCCGACACAGGCAGCAATAACACGGGGTTCGACCCGAAGCAAGGCGCGCGTGAACGCCGGTGAGTGCCGGGTCAGTCTCCGCAGCCGCCTTTTTCGCTGGGCCGATTTCCACTCCCGGTCAGGGCCAAAGGCCGCCCCGTTGTCGATGAACACCAGCCGGCCGTCCTTTTTCCGCAGGATGTTTCCGCCGGTGAACCGGTCATAGTTGTTGGTGAGGTGATCGAGCACGAACATCCAGGAGAGGTCCCACACCAGCACCTGCTCTTTGGGCGACAGCCTGGCCCTGGGTCGGCTCATCTTGTCGAGCAGCGAAGGCGGCGGGTCGTAGTTGACCGCGTCGTCTACCCACAGCAGCATAGCGCCAGTCATCTCGTCGGTCGATTCCCTGAGCACCTCCCGCTCCAACTGTTCGAGCCGTTCGGGCAGGGCGTGCCGCTTGAACGCGGAATGGATGACCGAGCCGTTGAACGTGCGCATCACGGCCGGGGGCACGTGGTTCATCCCCAGTAGACGGTTGAGGCGATAGGCACCGACCTCGCCCTGGGGACGCGTGAACAGGTGGACGTGATGCCACGGCTTGTAGAAGACACGCCAGTCGGGTTCGATCATGAGCGTGATCTTGACCGTCCGCCCGCTTTTACGACTGGGGATGATGTTGAGCACCTTCCCCGAGGCCATGGCTGAAAGCGCTTCGGCGATGGGATGTCCACCGAAGGACCCCGAGGTCGCAAAATCACAGGAGACCGTCGCCAGCACGGGCTCAGTGACTCCCGAGAGCCCGGCTTCGGCTGGCCCGGCGGACAGGGTCTTCACGCCGGTCAGGGGGGGGTCGGTGGGAAGTGGCCTCGGATTGACGTTCCTGAAAGGTTCGGGGGACGGCCCTCCGGCGTCGCAGGCTGTCGCCCAACAGCCAAGCGCGAGAACCAGCGGGACGGCTCGCAGGAGCATGGGCATCAGCGGGGGCAGTCGCGCGTCAGCAGTTCCTGCGCCTTGGGCAGCGCCGGGGCACCGGGGAATTCCTTCCGGATGGTCTCCAGGCGGGCCTTGGCATCCTTGCACTTCTTGCTCCTGATCAACTCACCGAGCTCACCAAAGGCCTGTGAAACGCGGATCTTGTCCCGAAGCAGCTTGCCGCTGGCTGCGTTGATCTTCTCCAGTTCGCCCACATGGACCAGCGCCTCTTCCCACTTCTTCTGGTAGGAAAGCACGATGGCCAGCTTGGCGTGCGCGATCTCCTTGTACTTTTCCTGCGCGACCAGCTTGTTGAGCATCTCGAGGGCCTTGTCGTAGGCCTTCTCCGAGGCATGGAGATCTCCCAGGGAGTACAGGGCAGGGCCAAAGTCCGGCTCGCGGAGCAGCGCCTCGGCGTACATTTTCTTGGCGTTCTCGAGGTCCTTCTTCTCTGCGTAGATGCCTCCCAGGTTGTACCAGAGGGCCGCTGCCTTCGGGAACTTCTGCATGCCCTCGCGCAGGACCTTTTCGCATTCATCATATTTCTGAAGATAGAACAGCGTCTCGGAGAGGCTGATCGTCAGTTCCAGGGAAACCACGCCGGTCTTTCGCACCTTCCCGAAGCTCGCCAGGGCCGCTTCGTACTTCTTGAGATTGAAGTAGGCAAAACCCTGGAAAAACAGAAGCTTCGGGTGATCGGGATGCGCGGTCAGTTCCCGATCCACCGCGGACAGCGCGTCGTCGTATTTCCCCTCGCCGAGGAGCTTCTGCACCGCCTCGAGATTTGGCGCGGCCTGGGTCAGCTTCGCGATGGGCTCGGGCCCGGGATCCTTCTGGGGCGTCCTCGTCTTCGGCTCCCGGCAGGAAAGGGTCACCAGGCAAATACCGATGGTCAGAAAAACTCGTCTTTGCATGAGGTACCTCCATGAGAGAGCGCAATGGCGTCACCGAAATTGCGTCACCAAAATTGCGTCACCGAAATTGCGTCACCGAAATTGCGTCACCAAAATTGCGTCACCAAAATTGCGTCACCAAAATTGCGTCACGTGGAGTTGCAGAGCAACTCCCGAGAAATTGCGTCAGCAATTTCTACTAGATGAGGGACGTGCTGAAATACCGCTCGGCGCGGTCGGCCAGCACCGTGACAACGGCTTTTCCGGGCGTGGTGACCTCGTTGGCGGCGTAGACGTTGGCGCCCGAAGAGGTCCCCACGAGCAGCCCCTCCACCCTGGCCAGCTTTCGCGCGGTTTCGATCGCCTCCTCATCGGTGACGGTGATGACCATGTCGATCAGACGCGTATCGAGCACTTCGGGGATGAAGCCGTCCCCGATGCCCTGGATCTGGTGCAGACCGGGCTCCCGCCCCAGCAGCGCGGCATTGTTGGCGGGCTCCACCGCGATGATGCGCACGCGGGGGTTTTTCTCCTTGAGAAACTTTCCTACACCCTGAAGTGTGCCGCCAGATCCAATGCCGGATACAAAAGCATCCACTTTTCCTTCCATCGCGGACCAGATCTCCGGACCTGTGGTCATGTAATGGATCAAGGGATTGTTCGGGTTGGTGAACTGGTTGGGCACCCACACATCCGGGTCGGACGCGGCCAGCTCCTGCACCTTCTCCAAACAACCATCGAGGCTGCGTTCGGCCGGCGTGAGGATCAGTTCGGCGCCCAGGGCGGCGATGATCTTCTTGCGCTCTTCGCTCATGTTCTCTGGCATCACGATGATCACGCGACAGCCGAGCTGCCGGCCCACGAGCGCCATTCCGATCCCGGTGTTGCCGGACGTGGCTTCCACGATGGTGGTCTTTCCAGGGACGAGCAGGCCCTGCTCAAGGGCTTTTGTTAATATATAACGGGCCACGCGGTCCTTCACGCTGCCACCGGGATTGAGAAACTCACATTTCCCGAAGAGGCTCCCGTGATCACAGAATTTACGAAGTTGCATCAGCGGGGTGTTCCCCACCAGTTCCAGAGGGCTTTGTACCATTTTCATTCGTGGAAAATCCGGGGTGAAAAGATTAATTGGAAGAGGAACCCACGAGTTGGACCGAAAACGTCCAGCTCTTGCTGTAATTCTTGGCCTCGTCGGAGGAGCCCAGGCTCTTTCCGTTGAGGCGGCCCTTCACGCAGGACGCGACCGTGTCGTTTCCGGCCAGCGACCCTCCCAGGCCGGAGACGCTCAGTTTTCCTCCGGACACGGACACGGTCACGGAGATGTCGCCGGCGTTGCCTACGAGGCCCTTGGATGCGGCCTGCTGGAAGCAGGAGCCGATGGTGTACGGGAAGCCCTGCAGGACCTTCTTGACGTCCAGGGGCGCGTCACCGGGCACCAGCCCAGAGGCAGAGGCCGTGGGGCGGGGGGGATCCATGGACGGGGTCATCGGGTCGGTAGTGGGGCCCACCATGACATCGGTGATGTTGCCCATCGGGCCGCCCAGATCCACCATGGGGATGTTCGTGGGCAGGTCCAGCATGGGTACGGTGACCGAGATCATGCCGACATCGACATTGGGGATGCCCCCGGGCTTGCCGATGCGCCCCGGTCCGCCCGGTCCACCCGGTCCGCCCGGTCCGCCCGGTCCGCCACGGTTCTCGTCACCGATCTTGTTCGGATCCAGGGCCGCGCCGGTCCCGGCCACGCAGGTGGCGCCCGTGCACTCGCCTTCGACCTGCAGGGTCTTCACGCCTTCACCAGCCGTGATCGGACCCACGCCCTGGGGGCCCCCGATCCCGGAAGGAATCGCGCTGATCTGTCCGGACAGGTTGGGCACGCCCGCAGGCAGGCCGCTGAGGTTGATGTCCTTGGGGACGCCGGAGAGATCGACGTTCTTGAGGCCGGAGAGCTTGCTGGCGATCGCGTCGGCCTGCATGCCGACGTTCTCGGTCGTCACGGGACCGGTGACGTCCATGTCGCCGCCGCTCTCGGGCGCCATCACCTCGACCATGGGCGCCTCGGGTTCCATGCCGTCCTTGCCCGCCGCGTCGCCGTCCTTGCCCTTGCCCTCATCGGGCTTCTTCTGCGCATCGATCTTGGCCTCGTTGCGGGCCACGGCCCGTGCGACGATCTTCTTGGCGTCCTCCTCGGAGGGCTTCCAGTTGGGATCATAGAGCTTCAGGATGCCCCAGATCGAGAGCGGCGTGAGCACGCCCACGCAGAGGAACACGCTGGCCATGAACAGACCGCCCAGCCAGGTGCGCACCGCATACATGCCCCACATCACATGGGGCAGCTGGGGCCTGGGCATCTCCGGAGGCGGCACGACGAAATGGAAGAGCACCGTGATCTCGCCGATGACGAGCTTGCCGCGGGAACTGTGCGAGAGGTCGAGCTTGAAGTAGTCCGTCCCCTTTTTCACATGTTCTCCGCGCTCGAGGATCTGGCTGAGCGTGAGGATCTTTCCGTCCACGGCCACACGGGCATCCATTCCCTTGACGAAGTTGAGCACGTAGCCCGTGCGCGTCTCCTCGAAGATCTTGAAGGAGCGCGGCAGATCCTTGGAAGGAATCAGAAAGGTGTTGTCCGCGCCGCGTCCGATGCTCACGTCTCCGCGGGAGCGCAGCAGTTTCTCTTCCACGATGCGCCCGTTCTGCACGATGCCGATGCGGAGAATCTTCTTCTGGTTGGTCGTCGTGTTCAGGGAACTCGTAGGTTTCTTCACGGGGGTGGAAGTGGCCATGTCTGCCTCCTGCAACTGGTGTCTGGAATCTCCCCGAAAGATCTCTTGATCGACTCAAGCCGGGATTCCCTTCCAGATACCGCGGAAAAGTAGCGCAAAAGCATTGGAATGGCAAGTGAATAAACCATTTGAAACCATTCCCGATCCATTCTACGGTGGGAGGCCGCTTTCTTATCCTGAAGGCCTCAAATCAGTCGGCTGACCGATTTGAATACAAATGGCGAAGCGAGTGGGGCGTCGACTCCCCGAGCAGGGCCTTGCGGTCCAGCAGGGGCCGGTGTCGACCGGCATGGCGCAGGGCCCCCTCGGGCACCTGGATGGGATCCACAAGTGAAGAAATATGGTGCTCGTATTGAACATGCAGCGTAAACCGCTGGGCATCCGGTCGCACGCCAGAGAGCGTAAAATCAATCTGGACCCGATGTTCTCCGGACTTCGCATCCGTGCTAAACTGACCCTTTAATTCTTGCAACTGGCTCTGTTCGTGCCAGTCCCCGACGGTCTCGGCGTCGGGTTCGGCGACCTTCAGGAGGAAACCACCGGCGCCGTCGGACGTCCAGCGACTGCGCTTGCCGATCCAGGACATGACCTCCCTGTAGGTGCCCGCCAATTCGCCGACTATTTTTTCTACTTCGCCCTCATCGGGGGCCCGGCAGACCTCCGGCTCATAGCGGAAGCCGAGGCAGAATTCAGCGTCGACATGGGTAAAGTGCAGTCCGTCCTCATCGGCCAGCTCCCGTACCCCCCGCACGTTCCCCCGGGCGTCGCGGCTCAGCCGGATGGTCTCCTGCTGCACCAGCTCCATCTGCGCGGGCGTCCACTCGTCGGGCTGGCCCCCCGTGGGTGTCGGCGGCACGCTCGTGGCCTTGACCTCGATACGGACGCTCGCGCTGTAGGTCCCTGCCCCCGGCAGCACACGCAGACACTCGGGTCGATCCGGCAGGCAGGAGGCTTCGGCCCGGGGATCCCCCGGACCGGCGGGGTCCACCTGGTTCCGGGATGAGCACGCCAAGAGCATTGACAGGAGAAGAATCGTCAGCAAACGCATCGGGCGCAATATAGTCCAAACCGCTTCGCGATGGTAACGATTTATGCCGGGACCGGCTTCGGACGTGTGCCCTCGACTTTCCCGCCGGACGGGGCGGGAGTCGGATCGGCGGTCGTCGCCGCGGCACCCCGGAAGATCGCCGCGCAGCGCTCGCGGTCGAGGCTCAGCAGGAGGCCCAGGGAGACATAGGAAATCAGCATCGAGGACCCGCCGAAACTGACGAACGGCAGGGTGATGCCCTTGGAGGGGATCAGGTTCATGACCACGGAGAGGTTGATCACCGCCTGCAGCACGAGCATCAGGGAAAGGCCCAGGCCCAGCAGGAAACGGAACATGCTGTCGCGATGACTCCATGCGATGCGAACCCCCGCATACAGGAACAGCGCATAGAGCGTGATCATGAAGGCCACACCCGCAAAACCCAGCTCCTGGCCGATCATGGCCGCGATGTAGTCCGTGTGCGCCTCGGGCAGGAAGTCCATCTTGTAGGGGCCGTCGCCGAGCCCGTAGCCCCATACGCCACCGGAGCCGAAGGCGTCGAGGGAGCGGATGATCTGGTACGAAGCTCCCTGGCTGAAGTATTCAGGGTGCAGGAAGGGGATGATGCGTTTGGAGAGGCGCCAGCCCGCCACCATGTAGTACCACAGCAGCGGCAGCGACACGGCGGCGGCCAGCGCGAAGTAATACAGCCGGCTTCCGGCCACGAACAGCATCATGGTCGCCACCACGATGAACAGCACCGCGGAGCCGAAGTCGGGCTGCATCAGGAGCAGCACGATCATCAGGCCCGTGATCAGCAGCGGCTGGCCGAACCCCTTCCACGGATCCTCGAGCAGATCCGCCCGCTTCTCGATGATGTACGCCAGGTACAGGATCAACGCGATCTTGGCGATCTCCATGGGCTGGAACGAGAAGCCCATGAACTGGAACCAACGGTGGGCGCCGTTGACGTTGACGCCCAGGAACAGCACCGTCACGAGCAGGACGAAAGCCCCCACGATGGCCGGCTTGACGAACTTGCGGGTGAGCCAGACCGGGGTCATGGCAGCCACCGCGGCAAAGAACAGCCCCACCATGATGTAGATCGACTGGTTGACGAGGAAGACGCGCGTGTTGACCGTCGTGGTGGCCGCGCGGGTCATGCTGGCGTAGTGCTTGGAGAGCAGCAGGCCACCGGTGACGCTGAAGATCATGACCAGCCCGAGCGCCGACAGGCTCAGCGCCGCAAGTATCAACATCCAGCCGTGGTTGGAAAAACGAATGCGTCCCATCGCCGCTCAATTCATCATGGATTGACAAATCCGTCAAAAATCGCACACGAAGCGGCAACTTCTCCGGAACGTCGACGATAATAGCCAGCGGAGAGACGCTCATGACCCCCGAAGAAACCGCCCACTGCCTGGCTTGCCTGTTCACCACCGGAGAGAATCCCATGGAACCATGGCACGACCTGCTCGAACAGGCAGGCGGCCTCGCCCGGCTGGCCCGCTTCTCCGAGCTTGAGCTGGCCCAGTTGTTCGGACTGCCCGCCGCCCGCGCGCGCAGGCTGGTCGCCGTGTTCCGCGTCGGTCGCGAGGCCCTGCTGGAGTCCCCGCCGCCGGCGACTCCGCTGTGCAGCCCGTCGGAGGTGTTCGCCTATCTCGCCCCCCGCATCGGCTGGCCCGAGACCGAGGAGTTCTGGGTGCTGGGCTTCAACATCCGTCAGCACCCCCTTCACCTGAGCCTGGCAGCCAAAGGCACCCCCGAGCAGGTGAGCCTCTCGATCGGCAACGTGTTCCGCATCCTGCTCCACCATGGCGCCGCGCGGGGCCTGGTCTGCCACACGCACCCCTCCGGGGATCCGAGTCCGTCGGAGGCGGACCTGGTCCTCACCGAGCGGATCGTGCAGACCGGCCGGATGCTCGGCATCCCGATCATCGATCACGTGATTCTTGGGCAGGGCGGCTTCAGCAGCCTGGCCGACGGCGGCTATCTCTCGTGCGACTGAGCGCGGCCGGACAGGGAGACCAGCTCGAAGAACCGGCTGGAGACCGAAGTATTGAAGGCATCGGCGCGCACGCGCCAGGCCCAGTTTTTATCGGCGATCCCGGGCACGTTCATGCGCGCGTCGGTGGCCAGCGAGAGCAGGTCCTGCATCGGGAAGATGGCCGTGCGTGCGACGGAGAACAGCGCGCAGCGGATCAGATCCCACACGATGTCGTGTCCTGCCACGGCCAGGTAGCGGCGGGCGTGATCCTGGATCCCGGGCCCGGCCGTGAGCCACCAGCCGAGCGTGGTGTCATTGTCATGCGTGCCGGTGTAGACCACGCAGTGTACGGGGTAGTTGTGAGGCAGGAAGGGATGATCCGACCCGTCCCCGAAGGCGAACTGAAGGATTTTCATGCCGGGCAGCCCGAAACGGTCGCGCAGCGCGATCACGTCCTCGTCGATGTCACCGAGGTCCTCGGCGACCAGCGGCAGCTCTCCGAGCTCCCGGGCCATCTCGGCGAAGAACTCGGCGCCGGGACCGGGGAACCACTCTCCCGGACGGGCGTCCTCGGAGTCGCGCGGCACGGCCCAGTAGGCCGAGAAGCCGCGGAAGTGGTCCAGCCGGACGAGGTCGAACAGGTGCAGGGCGCGGCGCAGGCGGCTCTTCCACCAGCCGAAATGATCATCGGCCATGCGGGTCCAGTTGTAGATCGGGTTTCCCCAGAGCTGGCCGGTCTCACTGAAGTAATCCGGTGGCACGCCGGCGACGGGGTCCGCCATTCCATCGGGTCCATACAGGAATTGATCCCGATGCAGCCAGGTATCGACGCTGTCCTGATCAACGTATATGGGCACATCTCCCATAATTGAAATACCCAGCACGTTGGCCTGCTGCCGAAGCTCCTTCCATTGCCTGTCGAACAGGAACTGCAGCGCGATCTCGAGATCGATCTCCTCCCTGTGGGACTCCCTGGCCGCGGCGAGGGCCTGCGGATGGCGGTCGCGCAGCGGACCGTCCCAGTCCCACCAGGCGCGGTCGAAGCGCCGGTGAAGCACGAGAAACAGCGCGGCGTCCTCGATCCATTCGGCCTCCCGACGAAACTCGATCAAAGCAGGTCCCAGCGTGTCGTGACCGGCCACCGCCGCGGCCGCCACCTTCAGCAGCGGCATCTTGTAGGAGGCCGCGCCCTCGAAGTCGACGCGATCCGGTGAGAACGGCGGCGGGGTGGGCAGGCGGTCCGGCAGCAGGCCATCCTCCTGGAGCCAGTCGAGGCTGATCAACAGCGGATTGGACGCCAGGGACGCGCAGGTCGCGTAAGGGCTGTAGCCGGCGCCGGGTGGCACCAGGGGAAGCACCTGCCAGATACGGGCGCCGGCCTCGGCGAGCCACCGCACGAAGCGGTGGGCCATCGGGCCCATGTCACCGATGCCGTGGGGCCCGGGGAGCGAGGTGGGATGAAGGAGAATGCCGGCTTTGCGAAGGGAGGAGGTGTTGCTCATGGTACGCAATCATGCGGAAAATGACCTGAAATAGCAAGCGTTCATTCCGTGGAACACGCGGGAGGACCGCGTTCCGGATCGTGTCCCCAAAGACAGGTGGACCGTTCAGTTTTTTGCCAGCGCGGGCCCGGTCCTGGCGCCAGGATCCGCGAGGTCCACGGGGACGACGCCGGCGGGGGTGACGACGGCGTTGGAGAGTGAAGCCTCGACGTGGCAGCCCTCCCACACCACGACATTCTCGAGGTGCGTGCCGGGCGCCACGGAGGCCCCCTCACCCAGCACCACCCCGCCTGAAACCTGGACTGAGTCGGGGAGTTCGGCGCCGGAGGCGGCGATCACGCCAGGGCGGGTCGGATGATAGGACAATTCCCCTTCCAGAAACAGGCGCAGGGGCGGTGAGAAGAGGTTGAGGTTGCCCTGCAGGTACCGCGAGGGCGTGGAGTGATCCCACCAGTAGGCGTCATCAGGGAGCGCATAGCCGAAGAAGGCGCCCCCACGCAGGAACCACGGCCTGAATCCCTCCCTCACCAGGCAGTGGGGCCCCTCGGGAAGGATGTCCAGAAACCCGGGTTCGAGGAGGCTGATGCCCGTGAACATGTGCGTGGCGGGTGTCCCGGCCGCGGAGCCGTCCGCGCAGGCGCCGAGCATGGTCCGGACGCGACCGTCGGGATCGAGCGTGAACCCGCCCCAGCGGCCCGCCTCCGGGTCCGGGCGGAGCACCAGGGTGACCCCGGCGCGCCGCTCCCGGTGAAACGCCAGGGCCGCCGAAAGATCCACCGTGGTGACGATCTTTCCGTTCATGACCACACAGGTGCGTCCTTCAAAGAACCAGCGTGCATGCCGCACCCCGCCGCCGGTGCCCAGGATCTGCCCTGTTTCACGGCTCCATGCGGCCCGCACACCGAAGCGGGACCCGTCACCCACATGGGTCTCGAGGGCGTCGGCGTGGGTGAAACTGTTGAGGATCACGTCCTCGATTCCGGCCCTTTTCAACAGGGAAAAGGCGTGCTCGACCAGGGGACGTCCGCCCACGGGCAGCATGGGCTTCGGACGATCCTGTCCGAGGGGCCCCAGCCGCGTCCCATGGCCGGCCGCCAGGATCATCGCGCGGGGCGTCGGCATGGATTCACATCTCCCATTTGATATTGAAGAAGACCCACATGAAGGCAACGAAGATGAAGCCCAGGATCAGGGCCACGATCAGGCCGTAGACGACAGCCTGGAAACGGGCGCTGCGCTCGTCGGAGGTCTTGTGCAGGTTCTTCCAGAAGGTCTCGTTTCCATCCTCGTCCTGCTGGATCTCGGACATCTCCGCGACGCTGCGCTTGCGCTGGCGAAGGGCCAGGTACACCGCCACGAACACGACAAACATCAGCAGCAGGCCCGCCGTCGAGACGACGATCAGCACGGTCTTCTGGGACCCGCGCTTGTAGCGGGACAGCACCGCCTCCTTGTGCTGCTTGGTGTCCGTGAGCATCTGCGGGGCGTAGTGGAACGTGTCGAGCAGCCCGGCAAAGTAATGGATGTTGTTGTCGATGGAGTAGCCCGGCTGCCAGATCAGGCCGCGGTCAATCAACGCCGAAAGGTATTGCAGGGTGTGTCCGTCGAGGTTCTCGTTGCGCTGGGCCATCTTCACTGCCTGCTCCAGCAGCCTCGGGTTGTTCGTCTGGGCGTTCACCCAATAGGTCGAGTTCACCGTAGAGTTGGCAAGCGGCATGTAGAACAGGCTGATCTGCATCTTGCGCAGGCCCTCGGGCTCGTCGATGGCCACCCGGGCCTGACCGAACATGTCGTCGAGGGGAACCTGGGTCGCGTAGAGCCAGGCCGTGTCGCTGTATACATCTACATACATTGGTCCCTTCCCGAGTCCGCGAAACGGGAAGAGGAAGCTCGTCCCGGGCGGCAGGATGCGCGGGAAGTAGGCCAGGAACACGTCATCCTCGACGATGCCGACGTCGAAGTCCGTCTCGCGGCGGGCTCCCCAGGAACCGGCCGTGTCCTGGACCTGATAGGAGATGTGAAAGGACACGCCGGGGGTCATCACATACAGGGACATCGAGGCCAGTCCGAGGATGTCCGTCTCCAGATCAAACGGCACGCTCTTGCCCTCGGGCACCTCGAGCATGCAGGGGTCGATCTCGGGCTTGGCGAACGGCGGATTGCAGTCCGCGTGCCTGGGCAGGCGGATGCGGCCGCGCAGCAGCTTCAGTTGCGCGCGGGCCCTGACCGGCTCACCCTGGACGTTGTGCGCCCGGAAGAACAGGACGTCACGGAACGGCATCTTGAAGCCGCGGCCGTTGATGGGGTTGATCGACACGATCACGCCGTCGGCGTCTGGCTTGAGCGGGCTGGTCTGGGTGCCGACGTAGTTGCCCCCGTCGCTGCCCGGCGGGGCCTCGTGCATCCACGCCAGCTTCTCGGGTTTTTCGACGAGCTCGACGGGAAAGGCGATGGTCTCGTCGGCGTGGGGGCTCTCGACCACCATCTTGACGCGGTAGCGGCCGGGCGCCACCCTGGGCAGCACCGTGTTGACCTCGACGGCCTGCGATCCGGGTCCGGCGGAGCCCTCCCCGATAAAGCGCTCACCGTCGTCGTTCAGGAAATAGGCCTTGATGTGCACCGGCGAGGCTGGTTTGGAATACTTGCCATGACGCACCAGCACTCGGAATGCCGCCCGTGAACCGGGCTGCAGCTGGGACAGGCCGTATACGCGCACCCAGCCCGAGATGTTCATGCGGGACACATGCACCCCGATGGCCAGCAGCACCGTCACCAGGATCGGGACACCGATGAACAGGAAACGTTTCCACCAGGAGAGGGTTGAAAAAGGAAACCGGGAGATGGGGCCGGGCGCCGGTTGCTCCCCGGTCTCGGGCCGCTCATCGACCCCGGGACGGGAATCAGCGGGTGACTTCCTTGAGACAGGCATGCACGTCCTTGCAATCCTTCTGATCCAGGCACTGGTTGATCTTCGAGGAGCGGGAATCGCGGCCGCTCTTGGCCTTGCAGGGAGCGATGATTTCCTGATCCACCAGCCTGGCATAGTCGGTCGTGAGCTTCTCCATGACCTTGACGCACTCCTCGGCCTCGGCCGGACACCCCGTCGGGTTGTACGTCTTGTAGTTTTCCTTCAGACAGGTGATCAGACGGGTCTCGAGCTTGTCACAGTCGACCTTGGGCTTGCAGCCGAAGGCCAGCGGAAACAGCATCGTCAGCGCAACGGGAAGGATGAAAAAACGCCGCATCGAATTCCTCCTGGATCAGTCCCTGCAAATAGCATTTTTCAGCCGTTTCATCAACTTTATTTTTGAAATCAGTAGTATCGCTTGAACATGATGAAGATCATGGAGGGATACATGCCGAACTCGGATCGGAGCGCGAGGGAGGGCAGGCCGCCGGCGGTCAGGAACTCGGGCCTCCGGCCGATGGGCACAAAGCCGCCGATCTGGAGCATGCTCTCGTCGGAGAGCAGGATCTCCACGGAGGTGGAGAGGTGGGCCGAGGGGTCGGTCAGGTTCACCATGGCCAGGGCCGACCACTTGAGCTTCTCGGTCAGTTCCCACACGGCACCGGAGCCGAAGTAGTACTGCCCAAGCGAGGAGATCTCGGCGAATTGGGCCACCCGGGCCGACGCCAGGATGAGCGCATAATCATCGGGATCGCGGGTCCCGAACCCGTTGTAATGAAGCTCCGAAAACACGTGCAACGCCTTCGAGAAATCAAAACTGTAATCGACACCCGCCACGGCCCGGACGTAGCGCCGGCGGAAACTGTAGTCGGCGTCCCCCGGCTCGGTGACCCCGGCGTCCCAGGTGAAGGTCGCCTCGGAGCGGATCTTCCACCGCCCCAGGGTGCCCGCCGTGAAGGCGCCCACCACCCAGTCGCCGCGCACCCAGCCAGCCAGCGCACCCAGATCGAACTCGCCCACCGTGGTGCGGAAGCGGGCCGCCAGGGAGGAGGCATCCACGTCCAGGCGCGGCTCCCCGGGCGAGCAGCGCTCTCCGGCCGGGGTCTGCCACACGGAGGGCGCCAGGGGATCGGCCGCCGTCGGGATCGAAATGTGCAGGCAGGAGGGCGCTCCCGCCACACCCACCAGCGCCAGCTCCGTGAAGGACCCCAGGTTGAGGTTCAGCCGCACGGCGTCCACGCCCGGCTTGAACTCCTTGTCGATGTCCAGCGGGGAGAACGGCGCCAGCAGGTCCGCCGGCTGCCAGATGAAGCCCACGCCGAAACTGACGGGCTGGCGTCCCACGAGGATGTCCACCGGACCCAGGCGCGTCTGGAAGTACAGGCGATCCAGCGCGGCGCTCCAGATCCTTCGCTGGGCCGTGGCATCGGTGTACTGGAACGGGAGCGAGCGCGGCGGCTCGGCCGTGGAGGAGGCGCCGCCGGAGAAGGCCGAGATCATGTTCGGCTCGGAGAAGAGGAAAAATCCGGTCTTGGCCTGGATGTCCCACTTGAGGCGGTCCTCGTGCCAGCGTCCGCTGAACTTCAGGCGCGCCTCCCCCGCCCCGAACATCGCGTCGCGGGAGTTCCAGCCGAGGGCGCCGATGGACGGGGAACCCACCACGACGGGCCATGGCCAGTACAGGTGCATGGCCGTGCCGGAGGCCTTGATCACCCCGTCGACATCCAGGACCCAGGTGTCGTCATCCACGACCGTCGTCGCGCGGACCGGAGCCGGCAGGCAGAGGAACCACAGGACAGCCACGAGGAGGGTGAGCCTGACAGCCGAATACCCGGATCCTGCGTTCATGCCTCAACCTCTGCCGGGACACGGTCCCCCGCGCCATGGGCCTTGACCTCGTCGGACGCGATCCTGCCATCAACGATGCGCACGATGCGTCGGGAGTAGTCCATGACCATCGGATCATGCGTCGAGAACAGGAACGTCACCTGATGCTCACGGTTCAGATCCGCCATCATCTGCAGCAGCGCGGCGCCCGTGTGTGAATCCAGGTTGGCCGTGGGCTCGTCGGCCAGCACCAGCTTCGGGTTGGCGACGACCGCGCGGGCCACGGCCACACGCTGCTGCTGGCCGCCGCTCATGTCCATGGGACGGCGGTTCCGCAGCTCGGCCAGTCCCACCTCCTCCAGGATGGCCAGCACCCGCCTCTTCCGCTCGGCGGCCGGCACGCCCTGCAGGGCCAGCACCAGCTCCACGTTCTCGAACGCGGTGAGCACCGGAACGAGGTTGTACGCCTGGAAGACGAAGCCGATCTTCCGCAGGCGCAGATCGGCCAGCGCCGAGTCGGAGATCCTGGAGACATCCTTTCCGTCCACATGGACGCTCCCGCGCGTGGGCGTGTCCAGGCAGCCGATCAGGTTCAGGAGCGTCGTCTTGCCCGAGCCAGAAGGCCCGCAGATGGCCGTGAACTCGCCGGCCTCGATGGACAGGTCGATTCCGTTGACCGCCATCACCTCCAGCTTTCCCTGCCTGTACTCCTTGTGCACATCCTGCAATTCCACGATCGGCTGCGACATGTTGCATTCTCCTGATACTGGACCCGGCGCTACATCTGCCGGAGAGCCTTGACCGGCAGGATCCGCATGGCCCGGAACGCGGGCCAGAGGGCGGACAGCACGGTCATGACGATGATGATTCCCGACAGGGTCAGGCCGCTGCCCCAGCGCAGCACGGGGTGGATCCTGTCGGTGAAGGCGATGCCCTCCATTTCCATGACCTCGCCGCCGGTCAGCGCCATCGGGTCGATCCCGACGCGGGCGAAATAGTAGACCAGCGGAAGCCCCACGGCGGCGCCGACGACCACGGCCAGCAGCGCCATAAGGGTGCTCTCGGTCATGATCAGACGGAAGATCGAGGACGGCCGCATGCCCAGGCTCTTGAGGATGCCCAGCTCCCGGGTGCGCTCCATCACGGACATCAGCACGGTGTTCATGATGCCCGCGGCCACGATGCCCAGGATGATGAAGATGAAGACCTGCATCGAGACGTCGTCGACCCAGAGCAGTTGGGTCAGCACCGGGAGCGCCTCCTCCCAGTGGAGCACCGCCACGGGCAGGTCCGCGAGCCTGGCCGACAACAGGCGAGCCGCGTCCCGGCTCTTCTCCGAGGGCATGAAGAAGGCCATCTGGCTGATCGCGCTTCCCATCCCCAGCAGGGCCTGTCCCCGCGCCAGCCCGATCATGGCCGTGCCGCGGTCGGAGTCGCCGCCGATCCTGAACACGCCGGCAACGACGAAGCGTTCCTCCACCTTCTGGGTCAGGCCCGAGCAGGAGAGCACGACCTTGTCCCCCACCTCCACCTTGAGCAGACGCGCGGCCTTCTCCCCGATCAGGATGCCCGGCTCCCCGGCGTCCAGCCACCCACCGCGGATGATCTTCCGCGGGACGTCGCTGATCTTCTTCTCGTTCTCGAGATCCACGGCCATGAGGTTGTCCAGCATCACCGAGCCGTCCGCGGAACGCAGAAGGCCGGTGGTGAAGATCCGCTGCGTGACCACCCAGCCATCGGGGAGCGGTCCGATCTTCTCGAGCACCTTCCCGGGGTGCGTGACCCTCAACTCCAGCGCCCGCTCCTTCTGGAAGTCCGGCGCCTGGACGATGACGTGGCCCGCCTGCATGCGGATGGCAAGATCGATCATGAGCTCGTGGGAGCCCTGCGTGAGGCCGACAAAGAACAGGAGCAGGGCGA
>PHBF01000358.1 GCA_002841905.1 Deltaproteobacteria bacterium HGW-Deltaproteobacteria-17 | reverse complement strand
CATATGCCGGGGCAGCGCGGTGAGCGCCATCGGCGCCTCGGTCTGGCCGAAGAACTGCGTGAAGATGGGCCCGAGCCGCTCGATCGCCTGTTCGAGACGCTCCGGCGCGATGACGGAGGCGCCATAGAGAACATTGCGCAGGCTGGAAAGATCGTAGTCGCCGAGTTTGGGATGATCGAGCAGCATGTAGATCATCGTCGGCACGAGAAGCGTGGCGGTCGCCTTTTCCTCCCCGATCGTGGCAAGCAGCAGATCGGGCTCGAAATGATCGATGACGATGCAGCGCCCGCCCCTGAGCAGAACCGGCAGGATGAGACACCCGCCCGCATGCGTGAGCGGCGTTGCGAACACGAAACGCTCGTTCCAGCCGACGCCGAATTCGAGCATCTCGATCAGATAGGTATAGGCCCAGGCGCGGTGAGACAGCATCACGCCTTTTGGTCTGCCCGTCGTGCCCCCGGTAAAATAAATGCCGGCGATATCTTCGGGATCGATATCGGGTTCGGACGGCGTATCGAGGCGCGCGCCATGCGCCATCAGCGCATCGAGGCCGAGATGCCCCTCCGGCGGCGCGCCCCCGATGCAGATGAAGCGTTGCACCGTTTCGAGCTTCGGCTGCATGGCAAGCACGCGCTCGACGAACTTGACGTGATAGACGAGCGTCGTGCACCGCGCGAAGTTCATCATGTAGATGTGATCGTCCGGCGCAAGCAGAACCGCGAGCGGCACGCGCGTCGCCCCCGCCTTCGCGACCGCATATTCGCAGAACACATATTCCGCGCAATTCGCCATCAAAAAGGCGATGCGCTCTTTCGGCCGGATACCGAGATCGTGGAGCGCCGCATGCAGCGCCGCCGCGCGCCCGGCCAGATCGTCATAGGTAAATTGCGTTTGGCCGCACGTCACCGCGACACGCGATCCGTAATCCCTGACGCACCGGTCGTAAAGCTCGCCCACCGTGGCCCGGATCATCATGCTTTCTCCCTCCACCCATGCGCCGATGTACGTTCAGACGCCGCGCATATGGAACATCATCTTGTAATCGAACGAGAGGACGTCCTCCTGACGCTGGTTCTTCACCGTATAGCGCCACGTCTGAATGCCCTTCTTGGGATTGCTGGTCGGCTTCCGCTCCTTCACCTCGACGGTGACGCGGACCGTGTCGCCGATCTTCACCGGCGCTTTCATACGCATGTCATCGACGCCCAGCCAGGCAATCGCCGCATCGCCGCCGAAACCGGACAGCGCGACAAGCCCGACCGCCAGCCCGAAAATCATCGGCCCATGCGCCAGCCGCGTACCGAACTGCGTCTGCGCCGCATATTCCTCATCCATGTGCAACGGATAGAAATCGCCCGTCAGCCCCGCCCACGACACGACATGCGTTTCCGTGACCGTGACGCCCGCCGTGGTGAAGGTCTCACCGAGCTTGAAATCGTCGCCGTATTTTTGCTGCGCCATCGCCCTCTCTCCTCCTCAGGCCCGCAACGGGCGAAACTTGGGCAGAGTGAATTCCTCGTCGAGGGTCTCGAACACGACCTCAACCGGCATATCGCAGACGAGCTTTTCGTGATCGCACTCGACGATGTTGCTCAGCATCTGCACGCCTTCTTCAAGCCGGATGACAGCAACCACATAAGGAATATCGGCGGCAAAAGCCGAAGGCGCATTGTTATGCACCACGGTGTAGCTGTAGATGCTGCCGCGGCCCGACGCCTCGACCCAGTCGAGCTTCTCCGAAAAGCACGACGGGCAGCTCAGGCGCGGATAGAATATGTGCTGCCCGCAGGACTCGCATTTCTGAATCAGCAGCCTGCCCTGGCGCGTGCCGTCCCAGAACGGACGCGACCATGAATTCACGACGGGCTTCGGCTTTTGCGGCGCGGCGGCCGGAAGGGTTGGGGAATTCATTGTTGCCTCCGTCACGGAATCTGGTTGCCGAGAATGGTGATCTGCGCATCCATATAGGTGCCGCCCGTTGCCGTCTCGACGGCGAAGCGGACATCCGGCACCTGCCGCTCACCCGCCTTGCCCATGACCTGGCGCGCGGCCTCGATCAGCAGCGAAACGGAGCCGCCCGCGCCGATATGCCCTTTTGAGAGCATGCCGCCATCGGTCGTGGTCGGAATGCGCCCGCCCGGCCATGTCGCGCCCTTGAGGAAAAGCTCGCCCGCCTCACCGCGCCCGCACAGGCCAAGCTCCTCGAAGGCAATGATCTGGTAGATCGGATAGGAGTCGTAAACCTCGGCGACGTCGATATCCTTCGGACCGATCCCCGCCTCGTCGAAGGCTTCGCGCGCGGCGGCCGCCCAGCCGAAGCGTGTGAGATCGGGCTCCTGCGAATAGGCGAAATGCGTGACACGGCCGCTTTCACCCAGCACATAGGCCGGCTTCGCCGCGAGGTCGCGTGCGCGCTCCGCCGACGTCACGACGAACGCGCCGCCGCCATCGAACAGCATGTTCGACTGCTTGGCCCGCAGCGGCGTCGAGAGCATTTTCGAGGACATCACATCCTCGATGCTGAGCGGCGTACGGAAGAAGGCGTTGGGATTGAGTTCCGCCCATTTGCGGTTCGAAACGCAAACCGCCGAGAACATCTCGTCGCTGCATCCGGTTTCGTGCTTGTAGCGCATGGTCGCAAGCGCGGCGACCGTCGAATAATGCTGGCCGAAAGGCACCTCCCATT
>PHBF01000357.1 GCA_002841905.1 Deltaproteobacteria bacterium HGW-Deltaproteobacteria-17 | reverse complement strand
CGGTTCGGGCTCGGGCTCGGGCGAAGGCTCTGAGGCAGCCTGCTCCTGTCGATGGGCCAGGATCTGCTCGCGGGAGAACATCTCCATCGGGCCGTCGTCGAGCAGGATGCGGATCTGCCCGGTGAGCAGGTTGACGTCGAGCACGCGTCCGATGCCATGGGGCGTCTCGATCTTCTTGCCCAGCTTGGGCATGCCCTGCCGCAGCTCCTGGTAGAACTCCTGCTCGTAGGCGAGGCAGCACTTCAGGCGGTTGCACTGCCCGGAGACGCTCTGCGGGTTGAGCACGAGGTTCTGATCCTTGGCCATGCGGATCGACACGGGCAGGAACTTGGACAGGTGCGAGGCGCAGCACAACTCCTTGCCGCAGATGCCCAGCCCGCCGGTGATGCGGGAGTCGTCGCGCGGCCCCATCTGGCGCATCTCGATGCGCATGGAGAAGCGGGCGGCCAGGTCGCGCACGAGGCGGCGGAAGTCCACCCGCGTCTCGGACGTGAAATAGAACATCATCTTGTCCCCGCCGGAGAGCACGAAGACGTAGAACAACTTCATGTCCAGGTTCAACTGCCGGATCCGCGTGGAGGCGAAGGAGAACGCCTCCTGGGCGATCTTGCGGTGTGCCTCGAACTGCCCCCGGTCCTCGGGCGCGGCGAGCTGGAGCACGCGGCGCGGGTGCTCGTTGCGGCCGCGGGTGATCAGGCGGGTGGCGCTGGTCACCTCGCCGAAGAACTGGCCCTTCTCGGTCTCGCAGAGCACCTCGTCGCCAGGCTGCAGCGGTCCGGTCTCGGAGTGGAACTCGCTGCTCTTCGGGGGGACCCCCCAGCGGACATGGACGGCATATAAATAGCTTGCCGCCGCGTCGGGCCGGTAGCCGGGGGCCAGGTCCGCGAACAGGTCGTCCCCGTAGGGATCGGGCTCGGTCCAGCCGGCCGGCACGTCGTAGCCGGCGTAGCTCTCGGCGGTGAAGGTCTCCGGGCCCTCGTCGTGGCCGTACTGCACCAGCTCCACGGCGGGGCGGTCCCGGCGGTGCATGACGCTCTCGCCGGCTGGCTGGCGGCGCCGTGACCGCGCGGCCGAGCCGGCCTCGGAGGCGGGCCCCGAGGGCACGCCTGGGGCGGGGGCTCCCGCGACGGCGGGCTGCGGTTGACGGGGACGGGCGTCCGGATGCCCCGGACCGGAGTGTTTCTTGTGTGGTCTTCTGGTCATGTTCGTCTCAGTTTCCAGAGCAGGTTCTCCAGCACGACACGGCGGTTGACGTTGGCCAGGACATCGGCGCGGGCCGACTCCACGGCCTGCTGCCAGGCCACCAGGTCCGCGGGACGGGGCGGCTCGGAGGCCCCGCGTCCCAGGAATCGATCCCGGATTTTCATTGAAAAGACAAGTAAAAACGCATCGACCTGATCGCGCTCCAGCTGGGCCAGGGTCTCGGCCGCGCCGAACAGGTCCGGCAGGGAGCCCGAGAAGGCCAGCCCCAGGATCTCCGAGGCCAGCGCCGGGAACCGGGCGACCGACTCCGACGCGAAGAACGACAGCGCGCGGCCGACGCTCCCGTCGCACAGGGCGGCCAGGTCCGGATCCGGCTCCAGGCCGGGCATCTTCAGGCGGAGCAGCTCGAAGAGGCTGGCCTCCGGGAGCGGGGCGAAGTGGAAGATCTGGCAACGCGAGCGGATGGTGGCCGGCAGCTTGTACGGCGACGACGTGATGAGAAAGAAATACACGCCCGCGGGTGGCTCCTCGAGGGTCTTGAGCAGCGCGTTGGCGGCCGAATCGGTCATGGCGTCGGCCGGATCGATCACCACCGCCAGGCGGGCGCTCTCGAATGACCCAACCACGATGCGCTCCTCGAGCTGGCGGATCGCCTCGATCTTGATGGTCGCGGTGGCGTTGTCCACGCCCCATGCAGTGTCAACAAACAAATAGTCCGGATGAATCCCGTCCCGGACGCGGTCAAAGCTGTGCGCGGTGTCCTGCAGCAGGTACGACGCCAGAGCCACGGCCAAAGTACGCTTGCCCACGCCGTCGGGACCGGCGAACAGGCTCGCGTGGGGAAAACGGTCGTGGGCCGCGGCCTGCGCGAAACCGTCGATGACCGTTTCGTGTCCGAGGATGTGGCGTGTGTAGGTCGGGATGGAATTCATGGGCGACAGAGTCAATCACAGGACGGGATTTTGAGCAAGGGTTCTGATCAAGTATTGAGTGCGGCCAGCCGGGCCACCGCCGCCTGGAAGTCCGCCGGCGGCTCGGAGGAGAACATCAGGTCCTCCCCCGTGAAGGGGTGCCGCAAGCCCAGCACCGCCGCGTGCAGGGCCTGCCGCCCCAGATCACGGGCGATCTCGACCACCGCCGGGTCATGACAGGCTTTTTTGTAGAGCGGATCGCCCAGCAGCGGGTGACCGTGGTCATGGAAATGCACCCGCACCTGGTGGGTCCGGCCCGTGTGCAGCGTCGCGCGCACCAGCGTGGCGTGGTCGCCGAAGTGCCGCTCCACCCTCCAGTTCGTCACGGCCCGTTTCCCTGTCTCCACGCGGGAGGAGAACCGCAGGCGCGCGGTGGGGTGCCGGCCGTGGAGCGTGTCGTACGTCCCCTCGGCGCGGGGCAGGTTCCCGTGCACGATCGCGAGGTACTGGCGGGTCAGGTCGTGCCTCGCGAACAGGTCCTGCATGCGCTCCTTGGCCTCGGGAGTGCGCGCGACCA
>PHBF01000356.1 GCA_002841905.1 Deltaproteobacteria bacterium HGW-Deltaproteobacteria-17 | reverse complement strand
CACCACGGTGGGCGGCGGGGCCCTGGCGTTCGATGCGTACGACTCCGTGAAGTTCGTCTATCCGGTGACCCTCAACGGCTGCCTGACCTGCTCCAAACCCATCGAGTTCGACCCGGTCCTGTTCGCGCCCAACAACAAGTTCTTCATCACCGCCAAGGTGCCCACCAAGATCGAGGGCACCGTGCCCCAGGGCATCGATCTGGGCAAGTTCGAGATCTCCGTGGACCCGCGCGAGCTGGGCAAGTGGACCAAGACCGTGCAGCCATTCCTGCAGGTGCAGTTCCTTTACCGCGTCGTGGGCGAGAAGGTGTGGGACGCCAAGCTCGGCGCCGGGATCACCCTGCACACCGGCGGCTACCGCGTGTTCAACCGCTGCACCGGCGAGGTGCTGTTCTCGTCCCCGCTGTCGGCCGGTCAGGGCCCCGTGGACAAGCGCGGCTGCGAGGACGCCAACGCCAAGCCCGTCGTCGAGGACCCCGCCAAGAACCTGCCCTCCAAGCTGGCCCCCACGCAGATCCTCGAACCCATGAAGAGCATCCGCGGCAAGATCGACACCTGCTATGAGCAGTACCAGATCCCCGGCACGGCCGAGGTCTCCGTCACCTTGACGGGCAAGACCGGCGAGGTCGCCAACGTCAAGATCCGCGGCGCCTTCGCCGACACGCCCACCGGCAAGTGCGTCTCCGATGCCGTCAAGACCCTCAAGTTCCCCGCCTTCGCCAACGAATCGATGACCTTCTCGTACAAGTACGAACTGAAATAGTCCCCCCCCAATCCAACTTCGCAACGGATGGGGCTTTCCGTTGGACAGGTCCCTGTGCCGGCCGCCGGAACAGGGTCTTTGAGGACGGTGCCATTTCCTGGTTTCGCCAAGGTCATCCCATGGCGCCCATTTTTCAGGCTGCCATTCAGCTTGGACCAAGAAGATGGGCTCACAGCCGCGCGCAGGCACGTTGTGTCCGGACGCAAGGCGCTCGCGGAGAGAGGCGGACTACGGAGGTGGGAGGCAGAAGCCCAGGGGGGACGGGCTGGTTTCGAGCCCAAAGTTCGAATTGTTGGGCAGCTCGTGGTTGGTCGTGAAGAACCGGGAGGTGGTGATGCACGACGGCGCGGTGGGGGTGGTTTGGCAGGCAGGGTTGTTGGCTTCACCCAGGGAAGCGTCGCAGGGTTTGCGGCAGGCGTAGTTGTCCGTCGTGAGCGGATCGGGATCATGGAGCGGATCGGCGATCGTGCAGACCAACCCGGTGACGCAGGCGCTGGTATCACCGGGCGAGCAGGGCGAGCCCTCGGTGCCGGTGCCGGTGCCGCCCGAACAACTGCCCGTCAGGCTTCCCCAGCCGACCATCTGACACGTCGAGGGCGCCGTACAGGTCATCTGGGAGATGATCTCATAGCCGGTGGAGAGATCGCAGGTCACATCACCCAGGCAGACGCCGCGATCGGGGGTCCGCAGCAGGAACCGCGGATCCGTGGGATCCAGGATCAGCGTGGAGAGGTTCACGCAGTGTGACGCGCCGGTGCAGAGGCCCGAGTGCTGGATACGCTCCAACTCCGGGTTGCAGATCGAGACACAGACGCCCTGGGGCGGATTCGCACCGAGGTTCAGGCACATCAGGCCCGCCGCACAGAAATCCTGTTCGCCGACGCCCGGTGACCAGGGATTATTGATGGGATCGCAGAAGCCGCCTTCGCCGAGCATTCCGCCCTGGTTGCAGGTGGTGACGGGCTCCTTGGCGATGGCGGCGGCGGTGTCACAGGTCCCGACTCGAAGGTCTGAGAAGACACAGGGGCCGTTGAGATCCTGGTTGGTGGTACCGGGACCGCAGAAGGCGTAATAGCAGACACCAGGGTCCTCCACACAATCCATGGACCAGGAGCATTCCATTCCCTGCGTGCACTGCTGCATGCAGAGGCCCGTGCCCGTTTGCGTATCGACGCACTCTGAGGGATGGCCGTTGTTGGGACAGCATTGGTTGGGCAGCGTCGTGTTGCAGGCTTCGAAGTTTTCCTTGCTGCAGTCGGCGTTCCTGCAGTCCGACGTGTCGAAGCTGCAATCGGCGGCGCACCGGAGGGTCCCGAAGGGGAAGCCCATCGTGCCGCAACTCGAGCCTCCCAGGTCTTCTCCGTCACACATCTCGGTCCCCTGCCGGATGTTGTCACCGCAGGTGGGATCTCCGACGCAGTTGGAGTAGTCCAAGGTGCAATCCCCGGTGCATTTGAGCGTGCCGCCCAGCGGATACCCCTGGGTTTCACAGGTCTTGCCGCGCAGGTCGTTCTTGTCACAGGCTTCAGCCGGCTGGGCGATGCCGTCTCCGCACGTCCCGTTGTTGGTGTTGTTGACGTTGTTTCCGTTGTTGGCGGGCGGGTCCTTCACCTCCACCATCAGCGAACAACCGAAAAACGAGAGGGCCACGATAATCATGGGCAAATAGGAAATTTTCATGGGTGATGGCTCCTTCAGGTTCAATCCATGGGGGCAGCAGGCACCGTGGGGACCGAGGGCCGCGGGTGCGCTTCCGCAATGGTTGTGCCATTATGCTGCCTCGACAACCGTCGGAGCGCAACTGGATTTTTTCAATTCATATTCTGGTTTAGGACCTTGGCTGTCTTTTCCCCTTCCGCGTGTTCCGTGTGTTCCGTGGTGAAAACTCCCCTTGCTTTATCTGTCTTTTCCGTTCCCCTTCAGTCTTTTCCGCAGTCTCTTC
>PHBF01000355.1 GCA_002841905.1 Deltaproteobacteria bacterium HGW-Deltaproteobacteria-17 | reverse complement strand
CCCCCGCCGGTGCCCCCCTCCCAGCCCCGCCCCGCGGAGGCCAACTGGAGCGACACCTTTTTCGATGACGACTATGTCTCCACCCTGGACATGCCAGGGTCCAAGAAGACGCGGCTCGAAGTGGAGTTCATGTACTCCCAACTGAACCTCAAACCCGAGATGAAGGTCCTCGACATCGGCTGCTCGGACGGACGTCACGCGGTGGGTCTGGCGCAGAAGGGCGTCGCCATGCAGGGCATCGACACCTCGGTGCCGTTTTTGCTGATCGCGAACCAGATGGCCCAGGAGGCCGGCGCCACGGCCACCTTCATCAAGAAGGACATGCGTGAGTTCACGCCCGCGTCGCCGCTGGACGCCCTGATTTGCTTCGGAGGCACCTTCGGCTACTTCTCCGACGCCGAGAACCTGGAGCTCCTGAAGCGGTTCCATTCATGGCTGGTGCCCGGCGGGAGCCTGCTGCTCGACGTGATGCATCGCGACTACATCGTGGGTCAGCTCCCTTCGCGCATGTGGTGGGAGGGCAACGGTTGCATGGTCATGGACGAGTGCTATTTCCAGTACGCTGACAACCGTCTGATGGTCAAGCGCAATGCGGCCTTCTCCTCGGGCAAGCAGCGGAACTACCAACTGACGGTGCGGGCCTACACCCTGCGCGAGATCACCGATCTCGTCGAGAGCGTCGGCTTCACGATCGTCTCCACCTCCGGCACCGTGTACTCCCCCGGCGCCTTCACGGGCATGCTCAGCCCTTCGATCATGCTGGTCCTGCAGAAATAGGTTTTCTGTTCAAAAGAGCAAGGGCCTTCAGCCTCCGTGGGAGATGCGGTACTCAAGGAACTTCCTGCGCACGGGATCGCTCTCCGTGGCCAGCAGCCGGGTGCACGCGCCCGTCTCGCCCAGGGAGCAGGCGTGGGTCAGAAGCGGCGGGAAGTCCAGCGCGGCGCCCAGGCGCGCGCAGGAGACGGGATCCTGCAGCAGGCACAACTGCCCGAGCTGCAGCTCGGACCAGTAGGGGTCATCGGGCCGTGAGACGTGCGGGAACATCACCTCGGCCCAGCGGCGGCAGAAACGGCCGGAGCCGGCCTCGCAGGCCAGGAACAGCCCCATCGGATCGGGATCGGCCTCGAGCCGGTCCAGGCAGGCGCCCAACGGGCTCGCCAGGCACTCGTGCAGGGCGTGATCCTGGGCCGTGGTGCAGTTGCGTCCGGACAACTGGCAGACCCGGGAGTGCCACACCTTGGGGGCGGACAGGCCGAGCTCCGGGCGTTCCGTGGCCAGGACCTGGAGCACGGCGCAGGCGTCGACCCGGTTCTTCCGCTCACACAGTTCCACCAGGGACTTCACTCCGTCGGCCAGGGTGTCCGGGTGCCCCATCCGGATGCGGGCCCTCATCAGGCAGCCCTCGTCACCGAGATCCCGGCACAGGTGGTCCGAGACGCAGGGCAGGGGATCCTTCTCGTCGAGGCAGCCCCGGTAGTCGGGCCATTGTCCCATGCCGACGCGGGACAGCAGGTTTTCGCAGGCCTGGGGCTCGATCGTCTCGCCATACTGGGGCATCCATTGCGAGATCTTCTTGCAGAGATACTCCTTTTCTTCGATCATCCGGTGACGCTTGAAGCCGAGCTTTTTCTGGTTCCAGACCGAGATCAGCGCGACGATGCCGAAGATCACGGCCAGGATCCACAGGATGGAGAACCATTCCTTCCTCATTTCACGTAGGGTCCTTTCCAGGGCTGCCTCGACACGGCCACGGCGTCGAGCAGGCAGTTGCGCAGGCTCTCCCGCACCAGCAGGAGGTTCCAGGAATCGGCGTCAGGCAGCTCCCCGAGCTCGGCGGCGATGGCCTCCTCGGTGCACGCGCGCAGCGCCGCGGTGACGGACAGCCCGGTGCACAGCGTGCAGACCGCCTCACCGGCGGCCAGAAGCACCGGCCGCCCCTCGAAGGAGAAGGCGATCTCCTGGATGCGGTCGTCGGCCAGGCGCAACCGGAACTCGACCCAGTCGCCGCTGGCGGTGCGGTGCTCGCCCCGGGCGTGGAACGACGGGAGAAGCCTGCAATGGGCGGGCTCGCGACACCAACGAAGGAAGGTCTCAGGGTAGGTCCGGGCCAGGTGGGCGAGCAATTCCGGAGTGAGCATGTCCATTCAATGTCCTTTATAAATGTTTCACTTCGGGGGGATAGGGAATGACGTTCTCCCCGCCGGCCGGGGTCACGATGAACGTGTCCTCCACGCCCGTGGAGAGGAGGTCGTCGAAGTACTTGGGTTCGACGGCCACCACCATGTTCTCCTGCAGGGGTTCGGTGAAGCGTGGCGCCAGCACCGGAAGTTCGTCGATCTCCAGCCCCAGTCCATGTCCGAGGAACTTCACCTGGTTCTCTCCGTAGCCCATGAAGCCCCCGGCCATGCCTGCGGCGGCGGCGTGCTCGACGGCGATTTGATAGAGCGTCTCGGGCACCGCGCCGGGCACCAGTCGCCGACGGACCTCCTCCTCGATGGTGAGCAGCACCCCATGGCATCGATCCACGGCTTCAGGGACCGGGTCCAGGGCGTAGGTGCGCGTGGCGTCGGCGAGGTAGCCTTCCACCCCCGCCATCAGGTCGACCAGCAGCGTGTCGCCCCGGTCGAACACGGCGTTGCCCGAGAAGAAGGGTGCGGCCGCGTAGAGGCCGGTGCCCCCGACGGGACCGTCGAACAACGTGGGCTGGCGGACCGAGGCGG
>PHBF01000354.1 GCA_002841905.1 Deltaproteobacteria bacterium HGW-Deltaproteobacteria-17 | reverse complement strand
AAGGTGATCCTGGAGCGGCGCAGCGTGCGCAAGTACAAGGACAAGCAGGTCCCGGAGAACGTCATCCGCCGCATCATGGAGGCGGGCCGCTTCGCTCCTTCAGCCGGAAACAGCCAGCCGTGGAAGTTGCTGGTCATACGGGACCCCGCGATGCTCCAGAAGATGGAGCGCGACGTGCGTATCAGCTGCAAGCTGGCCGCGAGCTTCATCGACTGGCGCACCAGTCCGCTGGGGCGCACCGCGTCGTGGCTGACGGCGCAGACCTATATCCGCGCGATGCCCAACCTGCTCGCGCCGGTGCCGTTCGGAGCCCTGACGCTGATAGGACAGGGCAAGCTGGGCCTCTACCATGGCGCCCCCACCGTCATCCTCATGTTGATGGACAAGCGCGGGGTCGCCAAGCCGCAGGTCGATATCGGCATCTGCGGCCAGAACATGGTCCTCGCCGCCCACAGCATGGGGCTCGGCACGTGTTGGATCGGCTTCGTGGAGCTGCTGGCCAAGAACCCCATCTGGCGGCACCGCCTCGGCATCAAGTATCCGTACAAGCTGGTTGAGGGGATCACGATCGGCTATCCCATTGGGCATCCTGACGGGATCATCGAGCGGGAGACCCACGCGAGCGAATGGTACGAGAACGGCACATGGCGGACGGTCTACTAAGGCCAGGAGGTATACCGTGGGTAACATCAGCATCGGCGAGAGGTTAAGGATACCGACTTACGACAACGAGGCCCACATCACGCTGGGGAACATCGTGGTCGACGAGGAGAAATGCAACGGCTGCGGCACCTGCGCCGTCGTCTGTCCGGGCAAGGCGATCTACATCGAGGGCATCGGCAAGAACAAGAAGGCGAAGATGGAGCCGGTCTTCCCGCAGTGCATGGCCTGCAACGACTGCGCGGCCATCTGCGAGAAGGACGCGATCCGGACGACGCAGGGATGCGAGTTCACCATGTATTACAAGACGATCGACCGGGGCGAGCTCCTCGGCCCCCGGACTTTCTAAGGGGGCCTTTTGAGCAAGAAGGATAAGAAGAGAGCAGTCATCACCGGCGCCGGCTCCGGGCTGGGGAGGGAGCTGGCGCTGGCGTTAGCTGCCGAGGGGTGGATGCTCGGGCTCGCCGATCTCCGGGAAGAAGCGGCTGCCGAGACGCTCGCGATGGTGCAGCGCAACGGGGGCCATGGCGACACCTTCCGGCTTGACGTACGCGAACCGGATCAGGTCGCCGCTATGGCGTCCTACTTCTGGAGTGAATGGGGCGGTGTTGACCTTCTCATAAACAATGCCGGCGTGGCCGCCGCGGGACCGGTCGGGGATATGCCGCTGGATGAATGGAAGCGCGTCGTCGACACGAACTTCTGGGGCATGGTGTACGGATGCCACTCCTTCATCCCCAAGATGTGCGAGCAGGGTGGCGGCTATATCGTGAACGTATCGTCAGCCGCGGGATTCGCGTCGCTGATGCACATGGCCGCCTACAACACGTCCAAGGCGGCCGTCATCTCGCTCTCCGAGACGTTGAGCAACGAGGTTTCGCCTCACAAGATAGGCGTGACGGTGGTCTGCCCCAGCTTCTTCGACACCCATCTACTGGACGGCGCCACCTTCTGCGAGGGCTGGGAGGACGAATTCGCGCACGCCTGTTTTGCCCATGCGAAGATGGATGCGGCGGAGATAGCCAGGCGCACGGTGAAGGCGATCAAGAGGCGCCGACTCTACCTGGTGCCACAGCCGTCCGCGAAGCTGGTCTGGATGATGAAGCGCATGACCCCGGGAATCTTCTACGGCAACCTGGCGTTCTACAACAAGGCAGGCCTGGCGCGGCCATTGGTGTTGTGGATGGCAAAGCACGGCCTCATCTAACCCAATCCTTGATTGGGGTCAGCCCCAAAAAATCAAGGAAATCGTCTGTGCGAAAGAGCAACTCTGGTGCCTGGCACCAGAGTTGCTCTTTGGGGTCAAACCCCCTCGCGAGCCCTACTCGGTGATGCCGGCGATGTCGTCGTCGACCGCCCTCGTTCCCGAGAGCGTGGCGAAGTCATATCCGGAACAGAAGTAGAACGAGAGCCGGTCAGCCCGGTTCAGAGTCACCGATCTCCAGTAGCTCATGCCGGCCGGCTCCAGATACCGGAAGCTGGTCGCCAGCAAGGCCGCATCGGCCGTCGGATCGTGCTTCAGGTATTTCGCCAACCAGGCCTGGGTGTAGTAGCTCGCCACGTCTTGGCCGTAGCGCGAGGCGGGAAGCACCCAGGGGATGTCCGTGTATTCCAGGTGCGTGGAGGCGCGCGGGACGATCACCATGGTGTCCACCCCCGCCTCCTTCCAGGCGTTATATCCCGTCTTCACCTCTCGGTACGGATCCGGCGCCTGGTCTGGCGAGCTCAGGCCATCGAAGTTGAAGATGCCGAGGTTGGCGAAGTAGGGAGCCACGTTGAAGCCGTACTCCGACTGGATGCCCATCGCCGGCACTATGGGCGCGGCTGCGACGGGCGTGTTGAAGAGAGTGCCGGTGCTGCTCGCTTCCGCATTGAGCTTGTCCAGCGCGACCACGGCCGCGACCCGGTCATCTATGGACTGCACGTACGATACGGCCATCGCTCCCAGCGAGTGTCCGACTATCGCGAGCCGGGTGGTCCGGCCGGGAGTCGCGGTGCGCATGTCGGGCCGCCGGTCGAACTGCTCCCACAGGGGGTTGCAGGCGTTTACCGGCGCGGAAC
>PHBF01000353.1 GCA_002841905.1 Deltaproteobacteria bacterium HGW-Deltaproteobacteria-17 | reverse complement strand
CCAGATGGGGTATCGGAAGGTGCCAACCCGATCACCCGTGGGAACCGGAGAATGGCTGGGAGGAGAAATTGTCGAGGTCTGGGCCCGGAATTCCTCCCAACTCAACCGCCCGTGCTGGTGCAGGGACGGCAGGTGAGCGACCTACACACGTGATCAATTCAGCTCTTGATGGCGTATTTGGTGAGGGGCTGGCAGGGCCATCACAAGTATTCCATGAGAAATTGCCTAGTCGATTTCGATTTCGATTTCGATTTCGATGCTGGAAGTGCCGCAATCCAGGATTTTCTGTGGATGAGAAAAACAGGCAGAAGAATAGCCCTGGGCGTTCTGTGTTCCGGTCGAAATCGAAATCGAAATCGAAATCGAAATCGGTCCCGAGGTTTACTGGACATGGTGTTCCTGGAATGATCCCTCCACGCCTCCGTCTGCAAATAGCACAATGCAAAGTGTACGAGTGGGATCGACGTGGTGGACCCCCACTTCGGCGCTCCCTTCGATTGTTTTTTCGTGCTATCCTTCGTGGCGTTTTCCCGGAGGTGTCCCGTGACCCGTTTCCGTTTCCCGCGTCCCCTGCTGCTGTTCGTCCTATTCCTCGCGCTCGCCGCGCCCGTCGCCTGCGAGGACCCCAAGACCGTCGACTCGTGCGGCGACGAATTCATCGATCCTGGCGAGGACTGTGACGGCGCCCAGCTCAACGGGGCCTCGTGCACCTCCATCGGCTACTACAACGCGGCCGGCACCCTGCGCTGTACCGCCGGCTGCACCTTCGACGTCAGTGCGTGCGGCGGCCACTGCGGCGACGATCTCATCGAGGGCGCCGAAGGCGAGCAGTGCGAGGGCATGAACCTCCTGGGCGCCTCCTGCGCCTCCCTCAACTTTTCCCGCGGCGGCGCCCTCTCCTGCGGGGCCGACTGCCGCTACGACACCTCCCAGTGCCTGTCCACCTGCGGCGACGGCAACCGCGAGCCCGACGAGGGATGCGACGACGCCAACGACGCCACGGGAGACGGCTGCGCGCCGGACTGCACCGTGGAGGCCGGCTGGACCTGCACCACCGACACCCAGAGCGTGTGCACGCCCATCTGCCCCGAGGGGCTCTCCTGGTGCGGCGAGGGCGACTGCGCCGACCTCTTCAACGACCCCACGCGCTGCGGCGCCTGCGACACGCCCTGTGACGGCGGCCTGCCGTGCATCGCCGGCGTCTGCCGCGAGCCCGACGCCCCGTGGGAGCCGGCCGGCGCCTTCCAGGGCAGCCCCACCACCTGCATGGGCGAGGCCCGGAACTTCGATCTGGGCACCTGCGGCGGCAGGCTCGTCATGTTCATTCACGACGAGGTCTCCGCCAATCCCGACGATCCCAAGGTGCCCACCTTCCGCGTGTATGTGCTCGACGAAAACCTGGGACAGTGGGCGCCGCAGCCCGAGCTCCTCCCGGAGCTCCCGCAGGACTTCATCGTCGCACCGGGCCTGGCCGTGACCTGCCGTGGCGAGCAGATCACCGCGGCCTACGGGATCTCCCGCTTCCCCGATACCCCGCCGGGCATCATGTTCCGCGTCCTCGACCCCATGGCCACCCAGTGGCGCCCCCTGAGCGGCACCAGCCTCACCACCTCCTGCTGGCAGAACACCTGGATCGACATCGGGTTCGACGCGCAGGGAAACCTGCACGTCCTCGACATGTGCCACTCGTACTCCTCCAGCCAGATGGTCGAGTACGCCTGGTTCGACGGCGACGGGTGGAACACCGCGCCTTCGATCAACGGGACCCCGCGGCTGGTGGCCGGGATGGGCGCAGGACACCCCTCCCTGGCTTTCGCGCAGGGCCAGGCCGTGCTGGGCGTGGCCTCGCGGAACCCGGACTCTTTTCTCTCCGAGCACCGGGTGCAGCGCTGGGACGGCGAAGCCTGGGAGCGCACCGACCTCCTCAACCCCGACGGCATCTCCGACCGATGGACCGATGACATCTCGGTCGACGTCAACGGGGTCGCGATGTGCGCGGCCTGGAGCG
Organism: Deltaproteobacteria bacterium HGW-Deltaproteobacteria-17; assembly: GCA_002841905.1. Classification (GTDB taxonomy): domain Bacteria; phylum Myxococcota_A; class Polyangia; order HGW-17; family HGW-17; genus HGW-17. The sequence continues at coordinate 730 of PHBF01000353.1, read as the reverse complement.
AGGATGTCGACCCGGCCCCCGGCGAAGACGCCGTGGACTCCCGCGTCTTCGTGCGCTGCGCCGACGACCTCGGGGGCACCTGGAGTCCGGCCGGCGCCGACGCCCTCGTGACCGTCGACCATCAGGGGCGTTCCCCCGCCATCGCCATGGTCGGCAACTACGTCTACCTGGCGTATCTGTACCCGGAGAGCGACGAATACGTGGGGCCGGAGTTTTACTGGCATATCCGCGTGATCCGCCGCCCGATCCTGGAGGAAACCAACTGGGAGGTCGTCGGCAACAGCATCTACGGCTACTACTTCCCCCAGAACACCTACCCGCCCCAACTGCTGCTCGCCGGCTCCAGGCTCGTGCTGGGCTACATCGAGAACGAGAACACCATCAGCGCGAGCTACAACGTCCACGTCATGACCCCCTGATCCCTGCGCGTCAGATTTTATGCCAAGGCGTGGAGGGATCCTCCATGGAGGGATCCTTACGCTCAGGGATGCTGCTACCTGGCGGGTTTTTCAGTCAGCGGGCCGCGCTCGGAGCTGATCAGCGGGGTGCCCGAGCCGAGGACGTCGAACTGAGCCTGCAGGCGGCCGTTCTCGAGGCGGATGTCGAGCTCGCCGCCGGCGAAGAGTCCTTCCTTGAGCCGATAGCTCCAGAGGTTGGGCTCATTCCTGGTGCGAAGCCCATGCACCGGCTTCTCCAGCTCGGGGTGGCTGATCGTGACCTCGGTCTGATC
>PHBF01000352.1 GCA_002841905.1 Deltaproteobacteria bacterium HGW-Deltaproteobacteria-17 | reverse complement strand
AGTCGCGGGAACGCGAAATGGTGACGGCTGACGTGGTGGGGCCCATCTGCGAGTCGGGGGACTTTCTCGCGAAGGAACGGCAGGTGCCGCTGCTGGAGCGGGGAGAGATGGCTGCCGTCATGAGTGCCGGCGCCTACGGTTTTACCATGTCATCCAACTACAACTCGCGCCGCAGGGCGGCTGAGGTGGTAGTCGACGGCGATACCTGGAGAGTGGCGCGCGAGCGTGAGTCCTACGAGGACCTCATCAGGAAAGAGACCACCGAATAGTACACTTTTGTGTCTGACCCCAAAGTGTACTAGCGCTTTTTGTCCCATTTCTCGAGGTAACCCACCTTGGAGAGGGTGCTGCCGCGCTCGATCTCCTCGCGCATACGGTTCTCTTTCTCCAGGACATCCATGGCGCGGTTCGCCACCTCCACCACTTTTGCCTTGGGGATGATGACGATGCCGTCATCATCCCCAACAGCCCAATCACCGGGGAAGACGCGGCGGCCGCCGGCCGTTATCGGGACGTTTATCTCCCCGAATCCCTTAGGCTCGCCCGCCGTCGGCGATATCAGCCGGGAGAAGGCGGCAAATCCCAAGGCCCTGATCTCGGGCGTGTCCCGGATGGCCCCATCGATGACGACGCCCTCCATTCCTTTTTGGATGGCGCTGTGGGTGGCCAGCTCGCCCCAGATAGCCGGGTAGCTCCCGCCTACGTCGATCACGAGGACGTCGCCGGGCTGCGCGAGGTCTATGGCCTGTATCGGTTTGGACCAATCGCCCGGAAAGGTGCGGACCGTTATCACGGGGCCCGCCAGCTTGATGCCGGGGACTATCGGCCGTATGCCCTCCATCTCCCCGGTCCGGTGCATGGCGTCCGAGATGTTGGCGGTGGAGACCCGCTTGAGGATGTCGCGCACGTCGTCGATGTCCACGCGCTTGAAGAGGTTCGTCGCCACCGCCTTGCCGGTCAGCATGGCCTGCTTTATCTCCTCGGCCGCGCGCCTGGCGTCGGTGCTCTTCGTGATGGCGCCTCCGACTATGACGATGCTGGCGCCGTTCTCGATGGCCTTGGCCGCGGTCTCTGAGTTGATGCCTCCGGCTACCGCGACGGGGATATCCACCGAGTTGGCCACTACCTTGAGCCTCTCGAAGGGGTCGCCGCCGCGCATCTGCACGTCGATGGCGGTGTGGATGGAGACGTAGTGGGCGCCGGCTTGTTCCGCCGCGCGCGCCCGCTCCACCGGGTCCCTCACCTCTATCATGTCGACCACGATACGGGCTCCGTAGTTGTTCGCGGCCTCGACACACTCGCGGATGGTGGCGTCCGAAGCCGCTCCGAGCACATCGATGATGTTGGCGCCCGCCTTGGCGGCCACCTCCACCTCGGCTCGGCCGGCGTCCATGGTCTTCATGTCGGCCACGATGGTGGTCTGGGGAAAGCGCTGGCGCAGAGCTCGCACCGCGTTCAATCCTTCGCTCTTGATGAGGGGGGTGCCGGCCTCCAGCCAGTCGGCGCCTCCCGCGAGCGCTTCCTCGGCCACCTGGATGGCGCGCTCGATATCGACGAAGTCCAAGGCTACCTGCAGGATGGGTTCATCAGTTTTCATGAAGCGATTATAGCAGGCCGCGGCAGGCCTTCCGGTATCGCCCGCAGAAACCTGAATCAGACGGTACACCGGTGTTTCGGGAGCGGCATAACGGGAGGGTTCTATGCAGGCTAGAAGAAGACGCGCAAGGAAAACGGCGGCGCTGCTGATCGTGACTGCCGTATTGGCTACCTTATTTGTGCAGATTGCGCCGAACGCATTCGCGGTCGCGGGGGAGACTCTGCGGGTTTCGATGACTTCTGCCGGCGTCCAGGCGACAGGCCACTGTTATGCTCCGAAACTATCCGCCGACGGGCGGTACGTCGCGTTTCATTCTGCCGCGCCCGACCTGGTTGGCGGCGATACCAACGGGGCCGACGACGTCTTCCGCAAGGATATGGTCGCCGGGGACACCGTCCGCGTTTCGACCGATCCGAGCGGCGGCCAGGCGGCCGGGACCAGCCAGAGCGCGGCCATCAGCTCTGATGGGCGGTACGTCGCTTTTGAGTCCGGCGCCGCCAATCTGGTTGCCGGGGACACCAACATCGCCACAGACGTCTTCCGCAAGGACCTGGTGACTGGAGAGACGTTGCGCGTCTCCACGGATTCCACGGGCGCTCAAAGCAACGCTTTGAGCAGGGGAGCCGCCATAAACTCAGACGGCCGCTATGTCTTGTTCAGGTCCGGTGCGACCAATCTCGTAGCGGGCGATACCGGCGTGGCCGACGACGTCTTCCGCAAGGACCTGGTGACTGGAGAGACGTTGCGCGTCTCCACGGATTCCAGCGGAAACGAGGCGAACGGTTTGAGTACCCATCAGGCGATCAGTCCGGATGGCCGCTATGTGGCCTTCATGTCGGCGGCTACGAATCTGGTTGCCGGGGACACCAACATCGCCACGGACATCTTCCGCAAGGACCTGACGACTGGCGAGATACTGAGGTGTTCCACCAACGCCGCCGGAGCGCAGGTCCTCCTGGGAGGTTTCTGGCCCGACGTAAGTTGGGACGGCCGCTTCGTCGCCTTTGCCTCCCTTGCCGGTGACCTGGTAGCCGGAGATACCAACCTCACTCAGGACATCTTCCGCAGGGAGCTGGCAGCTCCGGCGGCCTTCTACTTCGCCGAGGGCACTTGCCGCCCCGGCTTCGACCCCTACATCACC